>NZ_JBFBCE010000008.1:0-165385 GCF_040689595.1 Streptosporangium sp. NPDC051023
CGGGCTCCCGCGGGAGCCCGCCCCACGGCCTCCGCCGGTCATCGGCTGGCACCGGGGACGCGTGCCCGGCGAACCGGTTTCCGCCCGACATACGCGGCCGTGAGTGGCGACACAGGCGAACGCGGTCAATAGCATGCAGGTCATGACCGACACCCACGCTCAGCGCCGTGAACGTCTGGCGGCGTTACTGTCCGCTCACGAGGCGGACGCCATCCTGGTCACCCGGGACGTGAACGTGCGCTACCTGACCGGCCTGGCCAGCTCGAACGCCGCTGTCCTGGTCACGGCGGACGCGGTGGCCACGCTGGCCACCGATGCCCGTTACGCGGAGACCGCCAGGCGGGTCTGCTCCGACATCGAGGTGCTCGAGGAGCGCGACGTCGTGGGAAGCCTGGTCTCGCTGGCGGACCGGGTCGCCGTCGAGGCGCACCACATGCCCGTCGCCGACTACTTCCGCCTCGGTGAGGACCTGCTGCGGCTGACCGGGCTGGTCGAGTCGGTGCGAAGGGTCAAGGACGAGGAGGAGATCGACCTCATCCGCACCGCGTGCGCCCTCACCGACCTGGCCTTCGCCGACGTGCTGCCCAGGCTGCGGGCCGGGGTGACGGAGAAGGAGGTCGCCAGGGCGCTGGAGACCCGGATGATCGAGCTGGGCGCGGAGAAGCCCGCCTTCGACTCGATCGTGGCCGCGGGCCCGAACGGCTCGATCCCGCACCACTCGCCCTCCGACCGCCCCCTGGAACGCGGCGACCTGGTCACCATGGACTTCGGGGCGCTGTACGGGGGCTACCACGCCGACATGACCAGGACGGTGGCGATCGGCGAGCCCGCCGACTGGCAGCGGGAGCTCTACGAGCTGGTCAGCGCCGCTCAGCGGGCCGGTCGGCATGCCGTACGGCCGGGCGCGATCACCCACGAGGTCGACGCCGCGGCCCGCGACCTGATCGCCGAGGCGGGGTACGGCGAGCGCTTCGGGCACGGCCTCGGGCACGGTGTCGGGCTCGAGATCCATGAGGTGCCGTTCCTGGCTCCGCTGAAGCCGGAAGCGGACGGCGAGCACGCTAGACTAGAGGATCGAGTTCCGGTCACCGTTGAGCCCGGCGTCTATCTGCCGGGTAGGGGCGGCGTCCGCATCGAGGACACGCTCGTGACGCGTGATGACGGACCGGAACTTCTCACACGGACGACCAAAGAGCTGCTTGTCCTTTAGAGCGGCCGTACGCAGGAGAAACTAGTGGCGACGACGAACGACCTCAAGAACGGCCTGGTGCTCAAGCTCGACGGCGGTGAGCTCTGGGCGGTTGTGGAGTTCCAGCACGTCAAGCCCGGTAAGGGAGGTGCGTTCGTCCGCACCAAGCTGAAGAACGTCCTCTCGGGCAAGGTCGTCGACAAGACCTTCAACGCCGGCGTCAAGGTCGAGGTGGCCAACGTCGACAAGCGGGAGATGCAGTTCTCCTACATGGACGGCGGCGAGTTCGTCTTCATGGACACCGAGACCTACGACATGCTCAACGTCTCCCGCGCCGCCGTCGGCGACTCCGCCAACTATCTGTTGGAGAACATGCTCGCCACCGTGGCGGTCAACGAGGGCAACGTGCTCTACGTCGAGCTCCCCGCGGCCGTCGAGCTGATCATCGCCGAGACCGAGCCGGGCCTGCAGGGCGACCGCTCGACCGGCGGCACCAAGCCCGCCACGCTGGAGACCGGCGCCGAGATCAAGGTGCCGCTGTTCATCACGACCGGCGAGAAGGTCAAGGTCGACACCCGTACCGGCGATTACCTCGGCCGCGCCTGATGTCCGCACGGGGTAAGGCGCGCAGGCGCGCGCTGGACATCCTGTTCGAGGCGGAGGCGCGCAGCCAGGATCCGCTCAGTGTGCTGGCCGAGCGCCTCGAGCGGGCCGAGCCGCCCGTCAACGAGTACACCGCGACCATCGTCGAGGGCGTGTGCAGGCACCGCGCGCGCATCGACGAGCTGATCACCACATACGCGGAGGGGTGGACGCTCGACCGCATGCCCGCGGTCGACCGCAACCTGCTGCGCGGCGGCACCTACGAGCTGCTGTGGATGCCCGACGTCCCGGAGGGCGTGGTCATCAGCGAGTGGGTCGGCCTGGCCTCCGAGTTGTCGACCGATGAGTCGCCGCAGTTCGTCAACGGCCTCATGGCCCGCTTCAAGCAGCTCAAGCCTTCCCTGGCGCTGTAGGGCACACCTGTGGAGGGGGCCGACCCGGTCCCTCCACAGGTGCGTCTTGAGAGCCATACGCGGATTTTTCCGTTCCAGCCTGATGTGTCATGTGGTGCCGGTCCGGACTTCGTCCGCGCCCGGGAAGCAGTCGATCAGGCGTGGCGGCGGATCGCCCCCGGACAGCGCCGGGCGCGGCCCAGCGTAGGCTGGGCTCGTACTGCGAAAGAGGAGGCGATCTGAAGTTGCGCGCCGTAGGCATCTCGCGCCCGTCAGGCACCCCGGCGGTCCGCACCGCCGTCGTATGGGACGTGCTGCGGGCAGTACTCGCCGACCGGATGGCCGCGACCGGCAGGGATCGGCTCGACATCGTCGATGCCGGAGGGGGCACGGGCGGCTTCGCCGTACCGCTGGCCGGTCTCGGGCACGCCGTCACTGTCGTCGACCCCAGCCCCGACTCGCTGGCCGCGCTCGAGCGCCGTGCCGCGGAGGCGGGGGTCGGTGTGCGCGCCCTGCAGGGTGACGCGGCCGACCTGGGGGAGATCCTGCCCGTCGACGGTGCCGACCTGGTGCTCTGCCACAGCGTTCTTGAGTATGTCGAGGATCCGGCCAGCGCGCTGACCGCCATCGCGGGCCTGCTGCGCGAAGGCGGCGCGATCAGCGTGCTGGCCGCGAACCCGCTCGCCGCCGCACTGCACCGTTCCATCGCGGGCCGCTTCGACGAGGCGCTCCAGGTCCTGGACGACCCGGAGGGCCGCTGGGGCGACCGTGACCCGACCCCGAGACGCTTCACCCGCGAGGCGCTCTCCCAGCTCCTCGCCACGACCGGGTTCACCCCGGGTGAGGTCCACGGGGTGCGAGTCTTCGCCGACCTGGTGCCCAGCCGCCTGCTCGACGGGGAGCCGGGTGCCGCGCGTGCGCTGGTCGCCCTCGAACAGGCCGCGGCGGCCCACCCCGTGCTCAGGGACATCGCCACCCAGCTCCACGTTCTCGGTCGCCGGTGAGCCTTACGACGAACGTGTGTTCCCATACAATGGTGTCGTGTCGAGGAAACAGCAGGTGCCGCGTCCCGGTTCCGACCTGGGGGCCGACGACACCGGTTGCCCAATTCTCCACGTGGACATGGACGCCTTCTTCGCCAGCGTTGAGTTGCGCGAGCGCCCCGAGCTGCGCGGCACCCCCGTCATCGTCGGCGCGCCGGGTGCGCGCGGGGTCGTGCTCAGCGCCACCTACGAGGCCAGGAGATTCGGGGTGCACTCGGCCATGCCCATGACGCGGGCCAGGCGCCTGTGCCCCCGGGCCGTCATCATCCCGCCGAGCCGGGGAAAGTACGCCGAGGTCTCCAGGGGCGTCATGGAGATCTTTCACACGTTCACCCCCGAGGTGGAGCCGATCGCCTCCGACGAGGCGTTCCTCGACGTCGGCGGGGCGCGCAAGCGGCTCGGCCCGCCCGCGGCGATCGCCGCGATGATCCGCGAGCAGGTCGCGCGCGAGCACGAGATCACCTGCTCCGTCGGGGTGGCCAACAGCAAATTCGTGGCAAAGCTCGCCTCGCAGCACTGCAAGCCCGACGGCCTGATGGTGGTGCCCGCCGACAAGGTCGTCGACTTCCTCCACCCGCTTCCCGTCGCGGCGCTGTGGGGGGTGGGAGAGCGCACGGAGCGGTCCCTGGTGCGCTTCGGGATCAAGACGGTCGGCGATCTCGCCAGGGTCCCCGTCGAGACGCTCCAGCGCGATCTCGGCCAGGCGGTCGGCGCCCATCTGGCCGAGCTGGCCTGGGGGCGTGACGAGCGCCGGGTGACCCCGCACGCGCCCGACAAGAGCATCGGCGCTGAGGAGACTTTCGCCACAGACGTCGGCGACCCGGTGAAGATCCGCAAGGAGCTGCTCCGTCTCTGCGAGCGGGTCGCCGCCAGGCTCAGGGAGGGGGGCCACGCGGGCCGTACGATCAGCGTCAAGCTCCGCCGCGCCGACTTCACCACCATCTCCAGGTCCCGGACCCTCAGGGAGCCGACGGACGTCGCCAGGATCCTCTACTCAACCGCCTGCGACCTGTACACCGCCTCGGGCCTGGAGGGCGTACGGCTCCGCCTGGTCGGGGTGCGGGTCGAGAACCTCCGCCCGGCCTCGGAGACGACCAGGCAACTCGGCCTGGGCGAGCGGGAGGCGGGCTGGCGGGAGGCCGAGCAGGCGATGGACAGAGCCGCCCGCAGATTCGGTCGTGATGCGGTCCTCCCGGCGTCGCTTGTTCGTCCGTCGTTTGATGAAATAGATCTATGACACCGCCTCCGGTTTGGACTACGTTGGACGTTTTCTTTCGTCTACGTCTACAGCCTCGTATTCTGGGGATAACCGACCGCGAGGTTCGGACACCCCGTGTCGTCCGTCACCGTCTTCCCCGTACTGGGGCTGTCCTTGGGAGGCGCCGTGCCGCTCTCTGAGCACGAGCAGCGCTTGCTCGACCAGATCGAGCAGGCCCTCTACGCCGAGGACCCGAAGTGGGCCAATACCGTAAGGATCAGTGATCCGCGCAGCCACTACAAGCGCCGCCTGGTGAAGGCCTCCATTGGCTTCGTCCTGGGTGTCGTCCTGTTGATGGTCGGCGTCGTGAACTACATCCCGCTCGGCGTCGGCGGTTTCGTGGTCATGCTCGCCGCGTGTCTGTGGGGTCTATCCAGCTGGAAGCGGATGAACGGATTCGGCGAGGCCTCAACGGCCGGCCCTTCCGGTCAGCCGGGCAGAGCCGGTCGCCGCGGCGGCGGCTCCCGGCCGAGCTTCATGGAACGGATGGAGGAGCGCTGGCGCCGTCGCCACGACGAGCACTAGCAGCGCCAAGCCCACTCGTGACGGTCGCGCGCCACTCGTTCTGACGAGCGTGGGCGGCTCGCCGATCCGGCCATGGGCGCCTCCGGGAGCTCCTGACAACGATGGGCCGCCCCCCTGAGGGGGCGGCCCATGTTTTCGGGGCGGCTGTCCGGCCCCGGCGGTCCCGGTCTGGTTCTCCGGCGCGGTCAGGCGTCCTTCCCGGCCGGGCGGCGGAGCCTGAGGTTCTCCAGCCGGTCGAAGAGGTCGAGCAGGCGGCCGCCCATGGCCCGGATTCGCAGGAGCGTCGAGGGCGGCAGCAGCACCGCGCGGATCCGCCTGCCTCGCGTCACCGAGGCGGCCAGTGCCCGCCGTACCACGCGGAGGTCCTCACGCGGCGAGCCCGCCTCGCCGGGGGTCCTGGCGAAGAGCATCCGCTCGACCGTCGTCGCGATCCTCGTCACCGCGGCCGCTGCCTCCGTGCCGAACCCGTACTGCTCGATCAGCCGTCCGGCCAGCGCCCTCGGGCTCTCGCTCGGCTGCCGGGACATGCCGTAGTCGCACAACGCGTCGTCGAGCTCCGCCCAGGCCGCCGTCGTCGCCGCCTCCCACCTCCCGGTCCTGACCGCGGTCGCGGCGGTCGACTCCAGGGCGACGGAGTCGCCGGAGGGCCTTGAGGCGCGGGAGTAGGACCTGCGGCGGCGGGCGCGCAGCTGCCAGCGAAGCATCGCCGGGATCAGCATGATCAGCACCACGACCAGCACACCGAGGCCGATCCGCGCCGCCATGGGCGTGCCCTCCTCCACGGTGACGGGGGCGCCGCCGTACTCGAGGTCGGGCCTGCGGTTGCGGGGGTTGCTGGCCGAGCCGTTGGCCGGGTCGGACGAGCCGGGGCCGACCGTCGGGGCCGTGGTCGGCCGGTCGTCGCTCCAGTCGGCGGCCCGCGTGCGGCTGTAGTCGGGAACCACCGCGCTGCCCTGGCCCGTGACGCCGGCCGGGGTCGGCTCGAACCGGAGCCACCCGGTTCCCTCGAAGTAGAGTTCCGGCCAGGCGTGCGAGTCGTGCATGCGCACCTGCCACCGATCGCCGAGCTTGCTACCGCCGGTGTAGCCGATGGCGACCCTGGCGGGGATGCCGAGGACCCTGGCCATCACCGCCATCGAGGCGGCGAACTGCTCGCAGTACCCGGCCCTGTTGCGGATCAGGAAATCCGTCAGCGCCTGCTCGTCGTGCCCCTGGGCGGACAGGCTGTAGGTGAACCCGCCCTTGCCGGTGAAGAACTCCTGGAGCTGGACCGCCTGCTCGTAGCGGCTCGCCCCCCGCTCCGTCACCCGCACGGCCAGGTCTTTGACCTCCCTCGGCAGATCCTGGGGCAGTTGCAGGTAACGCCCCTCGATCTGCTGGGGCGCCGGGCCCGAGGACTTCAGCGTTTCCGGGGTCGCCTTCGGCTCGTCGCTGACGACCGTGTAGGTCAGCCCCCTGGCGGTGTTCTCGGTCGAGAAGACCATCAGCGTGTCCCGGTCGGGCCGCCAGTCGCCCTCGACCGCGATCCGACCTGGCGGGTACGGCAGCGGCAGGAACTTCAGGTTCCTGACGTCGTTGCTCACCGTGATCTTGGTTGTCACGGTCGTGACGGGCACGCCGCGTCCCTGGCCGGGGGCCGGGGGTAGGGGCCCCTCGGAGGTCCGGTCCTCGGGGCGGCCGTTCGGCCCGGTCATCGTCCACTGCTGGCCGTCGAAGATGTCCAGCGAGTACATCCGCAGGTAGCGCGGCTCGCCGTCGCTGGTGGTGTAACTGAGGACGCCGGAGTTGTTCGGCAGCGACAGCTCGCCCCGCAGGTTGACGATCGGGTTCGGGATGCTGATCGAGTTGCCGCCCCTGCCCCTCCCGTTGCCGATGCCGAACCCGAACAGGGGGTTGGGCTCCAGGGTCGGCAGCAGCGCGGGCAGCAGGATGGCGAGTACGACCGCGGTGAGCCCGATGCGCTTGCCGGAAAGGCGCAGGACGCCGACGTCCGAGCCGGTCCTCGGCGCACCGGTGGCCGAGGTCCGGCGCACCAGCACCGCCCTGCCCCAGTGGCTGACCCGTTCCCTGCCGTCCGCGACCAGCAGCCCGAGGTAGCCAAGGGAGGCGATGATGAACGCGGGCCAGCCGATCGGCTCGGTGATCACCGCGGCGGGAACGGTGAACAGCGCCAGCAGCGGCAGCCCGCTGAGCGCCGCCCTGCGCAGGCGGGAGGCGAGCAGGTCGACCATGATGGCGACCAGGCCGACGCCTCCGCAGGTCAGCAGGGTGATGGCGGTGGTCGCGGGGACGGGGGCCGCGAAGCGCTGGATGTCAGCGAAACCGGTGGTCAGCAGTTTGCCGAGCCCGGCGACCGACTCCCTGGTCGGAACGACCCCGGCCCACGCCTTCCGGCCGGTGAACGCCGCCGTCAGGTAGATCCACAGTGCGACGATCTGGGCCAGCGGCGCCAGCCAGTCCGGCAGGGTGTAGCGGCTGGCGGGCACGCCGATCCCGGTCACGACGACGATGGCGCCGAGGCTCGCCCAGAACCAGGCGCCGCCCTGGAAGAGGGGGTAGAGCGAGACCGCGACCGCCGCGGTGGCCGCGCCCGACGCGATGGGAAGTCTCATGAGCCGCCCCCACTGAGTGCGAATCGTCCGCGTTGCGCGGCGTCCGGCCACACGCTCGCGATCGAGGCGCCCGCGGGCAGTCGTACGATGCGCCACCCCGCCCCCGCGAGCACTCCCTGAGCCGTCTGGTAGTCCTCGCCGCCGCCGAGGTCGGGCTGCTCCCAGCCCGCGACGTCCAGCATCACGGCCACCGCGGTCATGTTCCCGTGCCTGAGCCTGGCCAGCGCCCGGGCCTGCTCCAGGTCGACCTCGCCGAGCACCGCGACGACCAGGCCGTCGCCGCCGCCCTGCCGCAGGGCTGCCAGGCCGTACTCGAGGGAACGCGTCGCGCCGGTGCGCACCACGGCGAGGGCGTCCAGCAACGACAGGCTCAGCCCGGTTTCCGGAAGCCGTTCGGCGCCCTGGTCGGTCACCAGGCGCAGGCCGAGCCCCTCGTGCGCCAGGTGCACGCCGATGGAGGCCGCCGCGGAGACCGCGACCTCGAACGAGGAACGGGGGCCCTCGCCCCGGTGGGCGTACCTGCGGGTGTCCAGGAGCAGCGCGCCCCTGCTCTGCCACTGCTGCTCCTCGCGCCGCACCATCAGCTCGCCGTACCTGGCGGTCGAGCGCCAGTGCACCCGCCGCAGGTCGTCGCCCTGCCGATACTCGCGCGGCGCGACGTCGTCGTCACCGGCCGCCGCCACGCTCCTGGTACGGCTCTCGCCCCCGCCCGCCAGCTCTCCGGAAAGGCGGACCCGGGGCAGGGGGGTGACCTGCGGGGTCACCACGAGCGTGTCGCTGATGGTGAAGGACCTGGTCAGCTCGACGAGGCCGAACGGATCGCTGATCCTCACGGTGAGCGGGCCGATGGCGAAGCGGCCGCGCAGGTCGGACCTGACCCGGTAGTCGATCTCGCGGACGCCGTGCGCCTCGACCCTGTCCAGGACGAATCTGGGCCGTGCCCCCAGCGCGTAGGGAACGGTGTCCTCGATCATCAGCAGACCGGTCGGCAGTCGGGTGACGTTCTCGAGGCGCAGCGTCACGGTGGCCTCGCTGCCCGCCTGAACCCTGGGCGGGTCCAGGCGTCGCGCACAGCTCAGCCGGTAGCGGGTGCGGCTGACCACCATGGCCGCGAGCAGCGGCAGGGAGATGATCAGCACCCCGATCCTGAGCAGGTCATGCTCTCCGAGAAGGAAGGCGCACAGCAGCGCCGCGACGCCGGATGCGAGGAAGGACCGGCCGCGGGCGGTGAGCGCTTTGAGACCCGAGGTCACTTCGTCTGGGCCTCGGGCACGGGAACCCGGCGGACCAGGTCTGCCATCACCTGCTCGGGCACGCGCCGCTGGCCCTGGGCCTCGACGCTGGGCAACAGCCGGTGGGCCAGCACGGGGACGCTGAGCTCCTGCAGGTCGTCGGGGATGACGTAGTCGCGTCCCGCCAGGGCGGCGTGCGCCCTGGCCGCCCTGACCAGGTGCAGGGTCGAGCGAGGAGAGGCGCCCAGACGCAGCTCGGGGGAGTGGCGGGTCGCGGTCACCAGGTCGACGGCGTACTTCTTGATCGGTTGCGAGACGTAGACCGCGCGCACCGCCTCGATCAGCGCCCGCACCTCGACGGTCGTCGCCACCGGCTCCAGCTTGTCCAGCGGAGAAGCGGCGCCGTGCACGTCGAGCATCTCGAGTTCGGCGCTGGGCTCGGGGTAGCCCATCGCGATCCGGGCGGTGAAGCGGTCGCGCTGCGCCTCGGGGAGAGGGTAGGTGCCCTCCATCTCGACGGGGTTCTGGGTCGCGATGACCATGAAGGGGCTTTCCAGCTGGTAGGTCGTGCCGTCGACGGTGACCTGGTGCTCCTCCATGCACTCGAGCAGTGCCGACTGTGTCTTCGGCGAGGCTCGGTTGATCTCGTCCCCGACCACGATGCTCGCGAAGACCGGCCCCGGCTTGAACTCGAATTCCCTGGTCTGCTGGTTGTAGGCGCTGACCCCGGTGATGTCGCTCGGCAACAGGTCGGGGGTGAACTGGATCCGGCGGACCGGGCAGTCGATGGATCGCGCCAGCGCCTTGGCGAGCATCGTCTTGCCGACTCCCGGCACATCCTCGATGAGCAGGTGCCCCTCCGCGAGGAGAACAGTCAAGGTCAGGCGGACGGCGTCGCCCTTGCCCTCGATCACCGACTCGATCGCCTGGCGGATGCGATGCGCCGTGACGACCAGATCATCGAGCCGAGGTGAGATGTCATGGGTTACTGCCACCAGGCCTCCATGAAGCTGCGGCGGTTTCACGCCGGGGGTTGGTATTTCTGGGGCTTTATAGCCCCTTTTCCATTGTGCGTACCGACACTACGACGCCGGGGGTTCCAGAGCGACTCTATGTGGGTATTAGGGCTGATTCCGGGGGGACAGACACAGTGTGTGAGCTGAGCGTCCTGTTCTTGTAGGGGGAGCGTCCCGATCTTGTGACGAGCGGCCGGCGGGGCCGGTTAAGGCGGGCCTGTCCTGCCGGTTACGGGCGGGTTAAAGGAAGGGGTCCCGGGTGGCCGTGTGTTCGCCGGGCGCTCCACTTTCCACCCCTCGGCGCCGCCGATCGGTTGATTTCGCGATTGTCCAGCTATCGCTCATCTTCTCGACACGCCCGTGACGTACAGGGGGCGGCTTACCCCCTCCACTCCGCTCCACCCATCTTGAGCTGGGGAAATAACGGCGAAACCCCTCGCTAAGACCCGTAGAATCAGTTGACGGTGGAGAGAAGTGGAGTATGGTGGTGCGCAGTGGAGGGCAGGGGCTAGAGCGCCGAACGCTCCGCTAGGCACGGGAGGTGGGGCCGGTGTTCCTCGGCACTCATCACCCGCGTCTCGATGACAAGGGACGGCTGTTCCTGCCGGCGAAGTACCGTGAGGAGCTGGCGGAGGGTCTGGTGATCACCAAAGGCCAGGAGCGCTGCCTCTACGTTTTCCCCGTAGAGGAGTTCCAGCGCATTACCGAGGCTCTGCGCACCGCGCCGGTGACCGCCAAGGCGGTCCGTGACTACAGCCGTGTCTTCTTCGCCAGCGCGTCTGACGAGGTCGCCGACAAACAAGGCCGGGTCACCATCCCGCAGGCTCTGCGCGAATACGCCAGCCTGCACCGTGACTGCGTGGTCATCGGCGCCAACACCCGGCTGGAGATCTGGGACGCCCAGGCCTGGGACAAGTATCTGGCCGACCAAGAGCAGGCTTTTTCCGATCTGTCGGAGGAGGTGCTGCCAGGGATTCTGTGACTCCACGGTCGACTCATCGGTGAAAACGTCGTTCGGCGAGGTCTCCACCCGCAACCACATGCCTGTCAGCTGATGCACCTTCCCCGGTGTCAGGTGACGGGCGACACACGGGTGCGGATGGGGACCTGGCCGGACGGCCCCCGGGGGTGGGAGCCAGTAGAAAACACCGATGAGAGTCCGCCGCGCGACCGCGGGCGGGGCGGCGAGAAGGAGGTTGCGCTTCATGCGCGCCGAGAACGACAAGCATGATCTTCAGCGCCAGGGCGGCCACGTGCCCGTGATGCTCGACCGGGTGCTCGAGCTGCTGGCTCCCGCGCTCTCCGGGCCAAAGCCCGTCGTGGTCGACGCCAACCTCGGTCTCGGCGGTCACGCCGAGGCGCTGCTCGCGGCCAACCCCTCGCTGCACCTGATCGGGATCGACCGGGACCCCACCGCCATCGAGCGGTCAACGGCCAGGCTCGCGCCGTACGCCGACCGGATCACCCTCGTCAAGGCCGTCTCCGACGAGCTGACCGAGGTGCTGGCCCGCACCGGGCACCCTCGGGTCAACGGAGCCCTGTTCGACTTGGGCGTCTCCTCCCCGCAGCTCGACGAGGCCGAGCGCGGCTTCGCCTACTCCTACGACGCGCCGCTGGACATGCGCATGGACCGGGACCAGGAGCTGACGGCCGAGATCGTCGTGAACACCTACCAGGTCTCCGAGCTGATCCGGATCCTCAGAGATTACGGCGAGGAGCGATTCGCCCCGCGTGTCGCGCACCTAATCGGCAAGGAACGGGCCAAGGAGGCCATAACGTCGACTAAGCGGCTTGCGGAGATTGTCCGTGCGGCAATCCCCGCTGCCACTCGACGGACCGGGGGCAACCCCGCCAAAAGGACTTTTCAGGCGTTGCGGATCGAGGTGAACGCGGAGTTGACGGCACTGGAACGCGCGCTCCCCGCCGCGCTCGACGCGCTGACGCTCGGCGGGCGCGTGGTCGTGCTCGCCTACCACTCCCTCGAGGACCGGCTGACCAAGCAGGTCCTCGCGGCGCGAACCAGGGAGACGGGGCCGCCGGGGCTGCCCATCCCGCTGCCGGCTCACCAGCCGCGGTTCGCCCTCCTGACAAGGGGAGCCGAGCTCCCGAGCGAAGAAGAGGTCACCCGCAACCCGCGGGCGGCCTCTGCCCGGTGTCGGGCGGCAGAGAGGATCCGTGAGGCAGTTGACGAGGAGTGAGCAAGACGTTCGCCGCACCGCGCCGGGGCGTGGCGGACGGCCTGCGCGTGTCCCCCGTGCGATGCCGCAGGTGCGCAGGACGCGGCCGGTAAGGACCGTTCCAGGCGCGGGAAAGGCGGCCAGGGCCGCAACGGCGCCCGCGCCGTCGGCACGCCAGGGGCGGGCGCCGCGCGCTCCCTTTGTGCTGCTCGTGGTCGGCCTGCTCTGCGGTGGCCTGGTCAGCCTCCTGCTGTTGAACACGATCCTCGCCCAGGACTCCTTCAGGGCCAACGAGCTGCGCAACGGCAACAACCAGCTCCGCCAGAAGAAGGAGTCGCTCAAGCACCAGAACGCGCTGATGGACACTCCCGAGTGGCTCGCCAAGAACGCGGAGAACCAGGGGCAGGAGCCCGACTGGGACAAGCCCAACGTCATCACCCCCGACCGCCCCGCCTCAGGGACGGCCTCGGACGGCTCGGCCGACGTCTCCGCCGACAGCAGGGCCGCCAGTGACGGCCAGACGCCCGCCGGGCAGGAGCGAGTGCCGGGCACGGGCCGGTGAGAGAGACCGGCGGACGGGGCCCGGGTCCCGGCAGAGGCGGCTCGGGCAACGGATCCGCCGGAGGCTCAGGGCGCAGGATGCCGGGTGGGCCGGGCCGTGCCGGGAGACCGGGAGGACAGGACGCCACGGGGAAGCCGGGCGCCTCTGGCCGCCCCCCTCGCGCGGACGGCCCCGGCTCTCAGGAGCGCCCTCAGCGCCCCGACGGGCAGGGCAGGCCGGAGGGCGGCAACACGGGCAGGACCGCCTCCGGCAGGCCACCGGGACCGGAGAAGCCCGGCGCGTCCGGCCGCCCTGAGGGAGCGGGCAGATCGCGCGCCGACGGGGCTTCGGGCAGGTCCGGCGGTACGGCCGGGGCGGGAAGGCCGCGTCCCGGGGGCTCTTCCGGTGCTCCGGGCAGGCAGGCGCGTCCCGAGGGGAGCGCGGGCAAGTCGGGTGGTCAGGGCGGCACGGCCAGGCAGGGTGGTCAGGGCGGCACTGGCGGTACGGGCAGGTCCGGAGTCCAGGGCGGCGCGGGCAGGTCGCGCGCCGACGGGGCGACGGGCAGGCCGGGTGGTTCCGGAGGAGCGGGCAGACAGCGTGCCGAGGGTGCCTCAGGCGGACGGGGGAACGCCCAGGGCAGGCCCGCGCGACCTGATGGGGTCTCGGGCAGGTCCGGCGGTACGGCCGGGGCCGGGAGACCGCGTCCCGGGGGCTCTTCCGGTGCTCCGGGCAGGCAGGCGCGTCCCGAGGGGAGCGCGGGCAGGCAGGGCGGCCCGGGGGGCCAGGGCGGCACGGCCAGGCAGGGTGGTCAGGGCGGCACTGGCGGTACGGGCAGGTCCGGAGCCCAGGGCGGCGTGGGCGGATCGCGCCCCGACGGGGCTGCGGGCAGGTCGCGTCCCGGTTCCTCCGGCAGGTCAGGCGGCTCGGCGCGAACGGGCGGTCCCGCGCGGCCAGAAGGGACCTCGGGGACCAGGGGGCCAGGGACCACGGGAAGACCGGCGCGTTTCGAGACGGGACCCGGGCCGGGGCGCCCGGAGGGCACGGGCGGATCCGCCAGGCCGCAGGGACCGCGACCGCCCCGGCGCCCGCCGAGATTCGAGGAAGACACCGTCGTCGAGCGGATCCGCCCGGGCGCGGGACGCGGGGACGGGCGGCCGGGCGACCCCGGCGACACGCCGGGCAGGCCGCGTCCCGGCGGCACGCCGCCTCGCCCTCCCGTGCGACCCCCGGCCGTGCTGCGCCTGGGCAACCCCGGCAGGCGGATCAGCATCGGCCTGATCGGGATGACCTTCGTGCTGTCCATCTTCGCCGGGCGGCTCATCCAGCTCCAGGGCCTTGACTCCAAGGTCTACACGGCGAAGGCGGCCGAGCAACGGGTCAGGCCGGAGAAACTGCCCGCGCGGCGCGGGGCGATCACCGACGCCAACGGGCACGAGCTCGCGCTGACCCTGGAGGCGCGCGAGATCTTCGTCGACCCCGCGGACGTGAGCCAGGCGAAGCGCGACCAGGTGGCCACGGCCCTGGCCGCGGAGCTTGGCGTCCCGAAGGACCAGATCATGACCAAGCTCGCCGCGGGAGGCCGCTACCAGCAGGTGGCGGCCGCGGTCGATCCCGTCGTCGCCCAGCGGATCATGGACCGCGACTTCAAGGGCGTCGGCAGCAAGCACCGCTACCGGCGCGACTATCCCGGCGGTGACCTCGCGGGCACCCTGCTGGGCTTCGTCGGCGCCGACGGCAGCGGCCTGAGCGGGCTGGAGAGCACCTACAACAAGCTGCTCGCAGGCCGCGACGGGGAGCAACTCGTCGAGACGGGCCTCGATGGCCAGCGCATCCCGATGACCGGCAGCACACTCAAGACGCCGGTCGACGGCGGAAACGTGCGGCTGACCATCAACCGCGACATCCAGTGGGCCGCGCAGAAGGCCATCGCCGACCAGGTCAAGGCCGTTGGCGCGCGCACGGGAAGCGCCATCGTCATGGACGCGCAGACCGGCCAGGTGCTCGCGATGGCGAACGCGCCCGAGCTCGATCTGAAGAACTGGCAGAAGACGCCGCAGGAGAGCTGGGTCAACAGGTCGGTGACGGACGTGTTCGAGCCGGGCAGCACCAACAAGGTCATCACCGCGGCGGCGGCCCTGGAGTCGGGAGCTGTGCGTCCCGAGACGGTGTTCTCGGTCAGAGACAACATCAGGTGCGCCGACCAGGTGCTCAGGGACTCCCACCCACACCCGACGGAGCAGCTGACCTTCTCCGGCGTTGTGGCCACCTCCAGCAACGTCGGCACGATCCTCGCCGCGCAGAAGGTCGGCGACCAGAAGCTGTATGAGATGCTGCAACGCTTCGGCTTTGGCGCAAAACCGGGCAGCGGCTTGCCCGGCGAGGAGGCCGGGTTGCTGCCCGACTGGCAGAGGTGGTCGGGCAGCCAGCGCTGCACGGTCGCCTACGGCCAGGGCGTCTCGGTGACCGCGCTCCAGACCGCCAGCGTCTACCAGACCATCGCCAACGGAGGCACGCGCGTCGCCCCTCAGATCGTCGCCGGGACCAGCAACGGCGAGGGAGTGTTCACGCCGTCGGCCCCGGGCAAGCGGACCCGGGTGATCGGCGAGCGCACCGCCAAGGAGATCTCGGGCATGCTGGAGGCCGCGGTGAGCACGGAGGGTACCGGAAGCCTCGCCGCCATCGACGGCTACCGGGTGGCGGGCAAGACGGGCACCGCGATGCGTTACGACGCCAAGTGCCAGGGCTACTGCGGATACACTTCGACATTCGTTGGCTTCGCCCCCGCGGACAAGCCCCGCCTGGTCGTCCTGGCGGTCGTCCAGGATCCTCAGAAGGGGCACTACGGTGGGGAGATCGCCGCTCCCGTCTTCAAGAAAGTGATGACGTTCGCGTTGAAGAGCAAGAAGATCCCGCCCACCGGAACCAAGCCGCCCGCGGTGCGGATACGCGCCGGGGAATGATGAGGGAAGGTACGCTCTCGCCGTGCGTCCCCCGTCGTCCATGCGACCCTCAACCAGCTCACCCCGTCCGCTCTCGGGGCTGGCGAGCCTGCTCGGCGCGCCCTCCGGCACGTCGCGAGCGCCGCTGGCCCCGGTGTCCGGGGTCACCATCGACTCGCGAGAGGTCCAGCGTGGCGACCTCTACGTCGCCTTGCCGGGGACCGCGTCCCACGGGGCGGACTTCTCCGCGCAGGCTCTCGCCGCGGGAGCCTGCGCGATCCTGACCGATCCCGAGGGCCGCGAGGCGGCCGTCGCGACCGGCCTGCCCGTCCTCGTCGTGCCGGATCCGCGCGCCCTGCTCGGGCAGGTCGCCGCCTGGGTGTACGGCAGGCCCGCCGCGGAGGTGGCGCTCATCGGCGTTACCGGCACCAGCGGCAAGTCCACGACCACCTTCATGCTGGAGGCGGGGCTGCGGGCCGCGGGGCACACGACGGGGCTGATCGGCGGCGTCGAGATCCACGCGGGCGAGTTGCGCTTCACCCCGAAGCTGACCACGCCCGAGGCCAGTGATCTGCAGGGCCTGTTCGCCCTCATGCGCGAGCAGGGTGTCACCGCGGCCGCGATGGAGGTCTCCAGTCACGCGCTGGCGCTCGGCCGCGTCGACGCGGTCTTCTACGACGTCGCGCTGTTCACCAACCTGTCGCAGGACCACCTGGACTTCCACAAGGACCTCGACGACTACTTCGCCACAAAGGTCCGGCTCTTCACCTCGGGGATGAGCCGGGTGGGCGTCGTCAACATCGACGATGCCCATGGTCGCGAGCTCCTCGGCCTCAGCGAGATCCCGCTGACCACCTTCTCCGCGGAGGGCGCGGCCGAGGCAGACTGGCGGGCCGTGGACGTCCGCCTGGAGGCGAAGGGCAGCTCCTTCCGCGTCGCCGGCCCTGGCGGGGTCGAGGAGGAGGCGACGGTGGCCCTGCCGGGCCCGTTCAACGTCGCCAACGCGCTGGGCGCGATCGTCTCCCTGGTCGAGGCCGGGGTGCCGTTGCGCACGGCGGTCGCGGGCATCGCGACGCTGGCCGGGGTGCCCGGACGGATGGAGCGGGTGCCGGGAGGCGACGGCTTCCAGGCGATCGTCGACTACTCGCACAAACCGGGAGCGGTCGAGTCGGTGCTCAGCTCCCTGCGCGAGGTCACGGCGGGCAGGCTGACCGTGGTGCTCGGCTGCGGCGGCGACCGTGACAGAGGCAAGCGCCCGATGATGGGGGAGGCGGCCGCGAGGCTCGCAGATGTGGCCGTTCTCACCAGCGACAACCCGCGCTCAGAGGACCCGCTGCGGATCCTGGCCGAGATGATGGACGGAGTCCTCGCCGTGTCCCCGCACGAGCGCGCACATGTGATCATTGAGCCGGACCGGGCCGCCGCCATCGGCCTGGCGATCGACAGGGCCGGTTCCGGCGACGTCGTCGTCGTGGCGGGCAAGGGGCACGAGCAGGGCCAGTACGTCGGGGGCGAGGTGCTCCCGTTCGACGACAGGCAGGTCGTGGCCGACGCGATCGTCAGGCGGCGGAACCGGACCGGGCCCGCAAGCACGTATGGAGAGTAGGGAAGACGCATCATGATCCCGTTGCCGCTGGCCAGGATCGCCGAGATCACCTCGGGGGCTCTCGCCGGCATGGCCGATCCCCGTGCGGTGGTGCGCGGCCCGGTCGTCATCGACTCCCGCGCCGTCGAGCCGGGGTCGTTGTTCGTGGCCATCAAGGGCGAGCGGGCCGACGGGCACGACTTCGCGGCCCAGGCCATCGAGGCGGGAGCGGTCGCCGTCCTGGCGTCCAGGCCCGTCGATGCCCCCGCGGTCGTCGTCGGCGACATCCTGGCGGCCCTCGCCCGGCTGGCCACCGCGGTGGCCGCCGACCTGCCCGAGGCCACGGTCATCGGAGTGACCGGTTCTGCGGGCAAGACCACGACCAAGGACCTGCTGGCCCGTCTCGTCGCCAGGATCGGCCCGACGATCGCCCCTGTCGAGTCGTTCAACAACGAGATCGGCCACCCGCTCACCGTCATGAGGGCCGACGAGGACACCCGTTACCTGGTGCTCGAGCTCAGCGCCAGGCACGCGGGCCACATCGCCGACCTCGCCCGCATCGCCCCACCCAGGATCGGTGTCGTCCTCAACGTCGGAACCGCCCATCTGGGCGTCTTCGGCGGCAAGGAGGCGATCGCCCAGGCGAAGGGCGAGCTGGTCGAGGCGCTGTCCGCCGACGGCGTGGCCGTGTTGAACGCCGACGACCCGCTGGTCGCCGCGATGGCCGGGCGCACCGCCGCCCGCGTCACCTGGTTCGGCCGGGCGGAGAACGCGACCGTGCGCGCAGAGGACGTGACCCTCGACGAGCGCGGTCGCGCCCGCTTCACGCTGCGCACCCCGTCAGGGGCCGCGCCGGTCGGCCTCCGCCTGTACGGCGAGCACGCCGTGGAGAACGCGCTGGCCGCCGCCGCTGCCGCCTACGAACTCGGCCTGCCGGTCACCACCATCGCCGAGGAGCTGTCGGAGGCCGAGCCCCGCAGCCGCTGGCGGATGGCGGTCACCGACAGGCAGGACGGCGTCACCGTGATCAACGACGCCTACAACGCCAACCCCGACTCCATGCGCGCGGCCTTCGCCGCCCTCGACGCTCTCGCGGGCGGCAGGCGCAGGTTCGCGGTCATCGCCGCCCTGCGGGAGCTGGGCGAGGACGGTGCCGCCCTGAACGAGGACCTGGGACGCCTGGCCGCGAGCGCGGGCCTCGAGGCCCTCTTCGTGGTCGGCCCCGACGCCGCCCCCGTCCTGGCGGGCGCCGCGTCCGTCGCGGAGGGCGCGGGCCGTACCCCGGAGGCCGAGGTCGCGGGACAGCGGAGGGCGCAGGACGGCGCCCCGCCGGGTGCGCCACCCGGAACGCCGTCCCGCACCAGGGTCGTCCACGTCGCCGACGTCGCGGAGGCCGTGGCCGGGGTCGCGGCGCTGCTGGCGCCCGGCGACGTGGTGCTGGTCAAGGGACCGCGCGCCGTCGGCCTCGAGCGCGTCGCCCAGGCGCTGGCCGGGGGTGAGCGCCAATGATGGAGATCCTCATCGCGGCGGCGATCGGATTGCTGCTGTCGATGTTCGGCACCCCGCTGGCGATCCGCCTGTTCTCGCGGCGCGGCTATGGCCAGAGCATCCGCGAGGAGGGCCCCTCGGGCCATCACGACAAGCGTGGTACCCCGACCATGGGCGGCACCGTCATCGTGATCGCCGCGCTGCTCGGGTTCGCCTGCGCCCACCTGTACAGCGGGACCCTGCCGACGATCTCCGCGATCCTGGTGCTGTTCCTGATGACCGGCCTGGGCGCGGTGGGCTTCCTCGACGACTTCATCAAGATCTACAAGCAGCGCAGCCTTGGCCTGCGCAGCGGTGCCAAGGCGTTGGGCCAGCTCGTCGTCGGGGCGGTCTTCGCGGTCCTGGTGACCCGTTTCCCGAACGGCTATCTGATCACCCCGGCGGAGACCCGCCTGTCGTTCCTGAGGGACTTCGGGCCGTCCATCGGCATCGTCGGGTTCACGATCTGGGTGCTCGTCATGATCGTGGGCTTCTCGAACGCGGTGAACCTCACCGACGGCCTCGATGGCCTGGCCAGCGGTGCGACCGGCGTGGTGCTCGGTTCCTACGTCCTGATCGGCAACTGGCAGCTCCGCAACAACTGCATGACCCAGCTCGGCCCCAACTGCTACTGGGTCCGCGACCCGCTCGACCTCGCCGTCGTCGCCGCCGCCGTGCTCGGCGCGCTGGTCGGCTTCCTGTGGTGGAACGCCCCGCCCGCCAAGATCTTCATGGGGGACACCGGCTCGCTGGCCCTCGGCGGCGTGCTCGCGGGCCTGGCCATCACCACCCGCACCCAGCTTCTGCTGATCATCCTGGCCGGAATGTGCGTGGTCATCACCCTTTCGGTGATCATCCAGGTGGGCTTCTTCAAGATGACGGGCAAACGCGTCTTCAGAATGGCGCCACTCCAGCACCACTTCGAGCTGTCAGGCTGGGCGGAGACGACCATCGTGGTCCGCTTCTGGCTCATCGCGGGCCTCTGCGCCGCGGCCGGTCTCGGGCTGTTCTACGTCGAATGGATGCCGAAGCAGTGACAACGCATGCGTGTCCCCCGAGGGCGGAGGTGACCGGGTGATCTGCGTCGCCGGTCTCGGGGTCTCCGGTACGGCCGCCGCCCGGGCCATGGCCGCCAGGGGAGAGAAGGTCGTCGTCGTCGAGGACGGCGACGGAGAGCGGGCCAGGGCGACCGCCGCGGAGCTGGCCGAGGCGGGCGTCGAGGTCCGCTTCGGCGCGCCCGCGGAGCTGCCGGACGGCACCGGCCTCGTCGTCACCACCGGTTGGCCACCGCGCCACCCGCTGCTCCTGGCCGCGGCGAAGGCCGGGGTCGAGGTTGTCAGCGAGGTCGAGCTGGCCTGGCGGCTGCGCCCAGAGGGCGCGGCGCCGTGGCTGGCGCTGACCGGCACGAACGGCAAGACCACCGTGGTCAGGATGCTCACCTCGATGCTGAACGCCGCCGGGCACAGGGCGCTCGCGGTCGGCAACGTCGGCACCCCCGTCATCGAGGCGGTCACGGGACCGTGGGACGTGCTGGCCGTCGAGCTGTCCAGCTTCCAGCTGCACCGCTCGCCCAGCATCGCCCCGCTCGCCGCGGCCCTGCTCAACGTCGCCCCCGACCACATCGACTGGCACGGCTCCCTTGAGGAGTACGCCCGGGTCAAGGGGGAGGTCTTCGCCAGGGCGGGGACGGCCGTCCACAACGCGGACGACGAGTGGTCGGCGCGCCTCGCGGAGCCGTACGGCGAGCACGGGCGCGTGGTCGGTTTCACCCTCGATGTGCCGAGGCCGGGGCAGATCGGTGTCGTCGACGACCTGCTCGTCGACCGGGCCTTCGTGGCCGACCCGGTGCGCGAGGCCGAGGAGCTCGCCTCGTTCGCCGACGTCAGGCCCTTCGCGCCGCACAACGTGGCCAACGCCCTGGCCGCCGCGGCGCTGGCCAGGTCCTTCGGGGTCTCCGCCGAGGCCGTACGAAGGGGCCTGCTGGACTTCGTCCCTGACCCGCACCGGATCGCGCACGTCGCCCGGGTCGGCGAGGTCGACTACGTGGACGACTCCAAGGCCACCAACCCGCACGCCGCCGCCGCCTCCCTCGCCGCCTACTCGTCGATCGTCTGGGTCGCCGGAGGGCAGCTGAAGGGCGCCGACGTGGACGATCTGGTACGGCGGGCCGCGCCACGGCTGCGCGGCGCGGTGCTGCTCGGCGCGGACCGCGAGCGAATTCGCCAGGCTCTGGCGCGACACGCCGAGAATGTTCCGGTGGTTGAGGTGCCGGGGCAAGACACTGGGGTCATGGACCGTGTCGTCACCGAAGCCGCCAGGCTCGCAGCCCCCGGGGACACCGTGCTGCTGGCCCCCGCGGGAGCCTCCCTGGACATGTTCGCCGGCTATCCAGCGCGGGGGGAGGCGTTCACACGGGCCGTGCGCCGGCTCGAGACCCGGCACGACGGCGAGCGGGAGTGAGCACCGCGGCGCAGGAGGGCGCCGGGGTCGGTCGGGCCAGGGCCCGCAGGGGCACGGGCGGGCACAGCGGTCTCCGTGACCAGCTCGCCGCCTTCCGTGAGCTGCTCAACCGGCCGCTGACGTCCTACTACCTGATCCTCGGCTGCAGTGCGCTGTTGCTCGCCCTCGGCTTGATGATGGTGCTCTCCGCCTCCAGCATCGAGGCGCTGCAGGAGAAGGGGAACCCGTTCTACTGGTTCTTCAAGCAGTCCGTCTCGGTCAGTCTCGGCATCCCGCTCATGTGGATCTCCTCGATGCTGCCCCAGCGGTTCTTCAGGCTCGCCGGATATCCGCTGATGGTCGTGTCGATCATCGCCCTGGTCCTGGTGCTGTTCGTCGGGACCTCCCAGCTGGGCGCCCAGCGCTGGATCGACCTGGGGCCCATCTACCTACAGCCCTCCGAGCCCGCCAAGCTGGGGCTGTTGCTGTGGGGCGCGGACCTGCTGGCCCGAAAGGCGCGGGGCGGCCTGATCGAGTGGCGTAACCTGTTCATCCCGCTGCTGCCGGGCACCGTGATCCTGGCCGTCATGGTCATGCTGGGACGGGACCTCGGCACCACGCTGGTGCTGCTGCTGATCTTCCTGTCGCTGCTGTGGGTGGTCGGCGCGCCGCTGAAGCTGTTCGGCGGGGTCCTCGCGGTCGCGGTGCTCGCGACCGTCATCATGATCAGCACCGAGGGATACCGCTCCGACCGCATCCAGGGATGGCTCGACCCGTGGGCCAACGCCCAGACGACGGGCTACCAGGCGGTGCAGGGACAGATCGCCATGGGCAGCGGCGGCTGGTTCGGGCTCGGGCTCGGCTCAAGCAGGCAGAAGTGGGGCAGGCTCCCGCACGCGGAGAGCGACTTCATCTTCTCCATCCTCGGCGAGGAGCTCGGCCTGATGGGCACCCTCGTGGTGATCGCGCTGTTCGGCCTGCTCGGCTACGCCGGGCTTCGGGTCGCGACCCGGGTCAAGGACCCGTTCGTCCGCCTCGCCTCGGCGTCGGCGGTCGCCTGGATCGCCGGTCAGGCGATCGTGAACATCGGCGCGGTGATCGGAGTGTTGCCGATCACCGGAATCCCGCTGCCCCTGGTGTCCTACGGAGGATCGGCGCTGCTCCCCACGCTGGCCGCTCTCGGCATGCTGCTCTCCTTCGCCAAACACGAGCCGGGAGCGCGCGAGGCTCTCGCCGTCCGTGGCCCCGGACCGGTTGCGCGGGGCCTAAGCTGGCTTGGCCTGGGTGGTCCGGCACGGAGACGACGGCCGGTCCGCGAGAGACGATAAGTGAAAGGACCGACATGAGGGTGGTCCTCGCCGGCGGCGGGACGGCCGGTCACATCGAACCGGCGCTGGCCCTGGCCGACGCGCTGCGCCAACTGGACCCGAACATCGGGATCACCTGCCTCGGCACCGAACGCGGCCTGGAGACCAGGCTGGTGCCCGCCCGGGGTTACGAGCTGCAGCTCGTCCCCGCTGTGCCGCTTCCCCGGGCCATCACGCCCCAGCTGCTGACCGTGCCGGGACGCCTGGCGGGAGCGATCAACGCGGCGGCGAGCATCATGGACAGGGTCCAGGCCGACGTGCTGGTCGGCTTCGGGGGCTATGTGGCGACCCCCGCCTACCTGGGAGCGCGCAGGCGGGGGGTGCCGATCGTGGTGCACGAGGCCAACCCGAGGCCGGGCCTGGCCAACCGGCTCGGCGCCCGGCTCACCGAGCACGTGTTCACCGGCCACCAGAACACGCCCCTGGCCAAGGCCCAGCACATAGGGATCCCGCTCCGCCGGGAGATCGTGAGCCTGGACCGGCTCTCCATGGGCGACAAGGCGCGCTCCTGGTTCGGCCTCGAGGCCGACCTGCCCACGCTGCTGGTCACCGGTGGCTCGCAGGGCGCGCGCTCGCTCAACATGGCGGCCCTGGGCGCCGCTCCCGCGCTGCGCCGGGCCGGGGTGCAGGTGCTGCACGTCATCGGCCCGAAGAACACGCTGGAGCAGGAGCCGCCGCCGGGCGACCCGCAGTACGTCGTGCTGCAGTACGTCGACCGGATGGACCTGGCCTACGCCGCCGCCGACTTCGCGCTGTGCCGCAGCGGCGCCATGACCTGCGCCGAGCTGACCGCCGTCGGTCTGCCCGCCGCCTACATCCCGCTCCCGCACGGCAACGGCGAGCAACGGCTCAACGCGGAGCCGATCGTGCAGGCGGGCGGTGGTCTCATGATCGACGACGCCGACCTGTCGCCGGAGTGGATCATCCAGAACGTGCTGCCCATCCTGTCCGACCCCGAGCGCGTGGTCACCATGTCGGAGGCGGCGGTCAAGATGGGCAGAAAGGACGCCGACGTGACGCTCGCCCGCAGGGTGCTGCAGATCGCGGCGGAGGGGAAGAACCGATGAGCGGGGAGCGAGCCCGACGCAGTGAGTGGAGTGGGCGGTCGAGGAACGAGATCGTCCGCGTAGTGAATGAGGAGGGGGAGCGACTTTTGGGTGGGGAGCGAGCCCGACGCAGTGAGTGGAGTGGGCGGTCGAGGGACGAGATCGTCCGCGTAGTGAATGAGGAGAGGTGAGCGACCGATGAGTCTGGTCAAGTTGGTGGATCCGGTCGCGGCCGAGGATCTCGGGCGAGTGCACTTCATCGGGATCGGCGGTTCGGGGATGTCCGGCATCGCCCGCATCCTGCTCAAACGCGGTGTTCCCGTCTCCGGTAGCGACTCGCGGGGCTCGGATCTGCTGAACGAGCTGCGGGAGCTGGGGGGCAGGATCCACATCGGCCACGCCGCCTCGCACGTGAAGAACGTCGACACCGTCGTGGTCTCGACCGCGATCCGTGACTCGAATCCCGAGCTGGGCGAGGCGTTGCGGCAGGGCCTGCGGGTGATTCCCCGGGCCGCCGCGCTGGCCTCCGTGATGGCGGGCCGGATCGGGGTCGCCCTGGCCGGGACCCATGGCAAGACGACCACGACCTCGATGCTCACGGTCGCGCTGCAGAAATGCGGGGCCGATCCGTCCTACTGCGTTGGCGGCCAGTTGGTGACGACCGGGCTGGGCGCGGACGAGGGCGCGGGCGAGGTGTTCGTCGCGGAGGCCGACGAGAGCGACGGCTCCTTCCTCATGCTTGCCCCGGACATCGCCGTCGTGACCAACGTCGAGCCGGACCACCTGGACAACTACGGTGACCCGCGGGCGGTCTACGACAGCTTCGCCAGGTTCGTCGAGCGGGTCGGGCGGTCGTTGGTGGTCTGCGCCGACGACCCGGGCTCCGCCGCCCTGATTCCGGCCGCCCGCGCGCGGGGCCTGAAGGTGATCACGTACGGCGAGGCGGAGGACTCCGACCTCCGGGTCGGTGAGATCGTCCCCGACGGCCTTGGCGTCTCCTTCACGGTCGTGGGCCACGGAGAGGTCAGGCTCTCGGTCCCCGGCCGCCACAACGCGCTCAACGCCGCCGCGGCCATCGCCGTCGCTGCGGAGCTCGGTGTGTCCTTCGATGAGATACGCGACGGGCTGGCCGCCTTCACCGGGGCCAAGCGCCGCTTCGAGGCCAAGGGGGAGGCGGGGGGAGTCGCGGTCTTCGACAGCTACGCCCACCATCCGACCGAACTGGCCGCCGACCTGCGGGCGGCACGTGACGTCGTCGCCTCCTTCTCCGGCTCAGGCCGGGTGATCGCGGTCTTCCAGCCCCACCTCTACTCGCGCACCCGGTTCTTCGCCGACGAGTTCGGCGCCGCCCTTGGGCTGGCCGACGAGGCCGTCGTCCTGGACGTCTACGGTGCCCGTGAGGACCCGGAACCGGGTGTCTCGGGAGCCCTGGTCGCGGGCAAGGTGCCGCTTCCCGCCGCGCAGGTCGCCTACGCGCCGCAGCGCGAGAACGTGCCCGCGCTCGTCGCGGAACGTGCCAAGCCCGGTGACATCGTGCTCACCATGGGCGCGGGCGACGTGACCGAGCTGGGTCCCCTGATCGTGGCGGAGCTGGCCGCGCGGTGATCGGGCCGGGAGACGCCGCAGGGCGCGGGCGTCAGGGCCGCAGGACGGGGTGAGGCGATGAACGGGGCGTGGAGGCCCGCCTTCCTGGCGCTGCTCACCGCGGGGGTGGTCGGCACCGCCGCCTGGCTGGTGTTCTTCTCCTCCGTACTGGGAGTGCGGGACATCCAGGTGGTCGGCAATCTCGCCATCACCGCCCAGCAGATCCGGCAGGCGACGGGGGTGGCCGACGGCACGCCGCTGGCCACCGTCGACGTGACCGAGGTCGAGGACCGGCTCAGGAAGATCCGGCAGATCGAGTCGGCCGTGGTCAGCCGGGGCTGGCCGGGCACGCTGGTGGTGAAGATAGTGGAACGCGAGCCGATGGCCGTGATCCCGGTGGGCGGGAAGTTCGCGGTCGTGGACCGTCACGGCGTGGTGACCGGGATCGAGGACGCCGTGCCGCCGATGCTCCCGCTGCTGCGGGTCGATCACCCGCAGGCGGGTGACCCGGCGGCGGGGGCCGCGCTGGCCGTCATAGGCGCGCTGCCGCAGAGTCTCGTCCCGAGAATCGCGGAAGTTCTCGCGCCCTCGCCGGAAACGGTCTCGCTGCGTCTCAAGGACGGCCGAACGGTCGTGTGGGGGGGTGCCGATCGCCCTGCCGACAAGGCGAGCATCCTCACTACGCTGCTGAAACGTCCGGCCGACAGCTATGACGTGAGCTCGCCGGACGTCGTGACGGTGAAGTGATCTCGCCGCTCGGTGCGCTTCCCTGAAAAGGACGGCCCACGACACGCCGGGCACACTTGCGGCGCGGTTAGTTGACCCACCTGAAGGCAACTCCTACTGTCCGTATCACTCCTCAGGTTGACATAAATCTAAATCTCAACTTGAGGGTGAGAGTTTGGGAAACGACGGCACGGGCCCCCGTGCCGCATGAAATTGCAAGTCAACGAGCGGAAAGGCCCCTCGTCGTGGCAGCACCGCAGAACTACCTCGCGGTCATCAAGGTTGTAGGAATCGGTGGAGGCGGAGTCAACGCCGTCAACCGGATGATCGAGGAGGGACTCAAGGGCGTCGAGTTCATCGCCATCAATACCGACGCCCAGGCGCTGCTGATGAGTGACGCCGACGTCAAGCTCGACGTCGGGCGTGAACTCACCCGCGGCCTTGGCGCGGGGGCCAACCCCGAAGTCGGGCGCAAGGCGGCCGAGGATCACCGTGAGGAGATCGAAGAGGTCATCAAGGGCGCCGACATGGTGTTCGTCACCGCAGGTGAGGGCGGTGGCACGGGCACCGGTGGCGCCCCGGTCGTGGCCAACATCGCGCGCTCTCTCGGCGCGCTGACCATCGGTGTGGTGACCCGGCCCTTCAGCTTCGAGGGCAGGCGCCGGGCGATGCAGGCGGAGGCGGGGATCGAGACGCTCCGCGAGGAGGTCGACACCCTCATCGTGATCCCCAACGACCGGCTGCTGTCGATCTCCGACCGGCAGGTGAGCGTGCTGGACGCCTTCAAGGCGGCCGACCAGGTGCTGCTCTCCGGTGTCCAGGGCATCACCGACCTCATCACCACGCCCGGTCTGATCAACCTCGACTTCGCCGACGTGAAGTCGGTCATGTCGGGCGCGGGCTCGGCGCTCATGGGCATCGGCCACGCGCGCGGTGACGACCGGTCGGTCGCGGCGGCCGAGATGGCCGTTTCCAGCCCGCTGCTTGAGGCCAGCATCGACGGCGCGCACGGCGTGCTGCTGTCGATCGCCGGCGGGTCGGACCTCGGTCTCTTCGAGATCAACGAGGCCGCCCAGCTGGTCTCGAACGCCGCCGCGATGGACGCCAACATCATCTTCGGTACGGTCATCGACGACGCGCTGGGCGACGAGGTCCGGGTCACGGTGATCGCGGCCGGGTTCGACGAGCCCACGGCCGAGGCCGCCGCGGCGCCGCAGCCGCTGCCGCGCCAGCAGCCCGCCGCGCGCCCCGCTCCGGTCTCCCCGCCGCCTTCCGTCGGCGCGCAGATGCGTCCGCCTGCGCCGACGGTGAAGGCCGAGCCGAGGGCGGAGCAGCCTCCCGTGCCGGTCAGGCCGATCGTCAACGCGTCGCCGCCGCTTCCGGTCGCAGAGACTCCGCCGCCCGCTCCGCAGCCGGTCCAGCAGATCCACCCGGTGCAGCCCGCTCCCTACCCGCACCCTCCGGTCGAGCACGTGGAGCCGCATCGCGTCGAGGAGCCTCCCGCCCCTCCGGTGTCGATTCCGCGCCCCGCGCCCGAGCCGCCGCAGCCCACTCCCATCTCCGCGAGGGTCCCCGACGCCGCGAGGCGCCGTCAGGTGATCTTCGAGGAGCAGGAGGAAGAGCTCGACGTTCCCGACTTCCTGAAGTGACATTGCTCACGGCTGGGTGGGCGACAAGTCACTCGGCCGTGACGGGAAGAATGGTCTCCGCCGGTTTTCCAGTGTTCGAGCGGCGGAGATGTGACGGAAACAACACGACGTGATGAGATCGCGGCCGGCCTGGCCGAGGTCGAGGCGACCATCGCCGAGGCCTGCCGGGCCGCGGGCCGCGCCCGCGAGGAGCTGACGCTCGTCGCGGTGAGCAAGACCTATCCCGCCTCGGACGTGCGGCTGCTGGCCGCGCTCGGGGTGAGGGACGTGGGGGAGAACCGTGACCAGGAGGCCTCCGCCAAGGCCCGCGAGTGCGCGGACCTGGATCTCACCTGGCACTTCGTCGGTCAGTTGCAGACCAACAAGGCCCGTTCCGTGGTCGGCTACGCGGACGTCGTCCACTCGGTCGACCGTCCGCGCCTGGTGACCGCGCTCGGTCACGAGGCGGTGCGGGCGGGCAGGGAGATCACATGTCTGGTGCAGGTGGCCCTGGACGACGATCCGGGGCGCGGCGGGGTCAGGCCGGTGGATGTCGCGGCCCTGGCCGACGCCGTCGCCGGGGCCGAGGGGGTGCGGCTCGGCGGGGTGATGGCCGTGGCGCCGCTCGGGGAGGAGCCCGGCAGGGCGTTCGCGCGGCTGTGGGAGATCGCGCAGGCCGTACGGGCGGACCATCCGGGGGCGGACGCCATCTCCGCGGGGATGAGCGGTGACCTGTCGGAAGCCATCGCCAATGGCGCGACACACCTGCGTGTCGGTACGGCGTTGCTCGGTCGTAGGAAGCCCTTCGTCAGGTAATGTCCCTTCAAGTGGACCTTGGCGTCCGCGTATCCAGATAGAGGTCGTTCGGTGGTGAGCTCCAAGGGGGTGCGGCTACCGCCGCAGGCAGATCGAAGTAAGGCGGAGGAAGAAGTAGCGATGGCCGGCGCGATGCGCAAGATGGCGGTCTACCTCGGTCTTGTTGAGGACGACCGCTATGAGAGGTACGACAGCTATTCCGATGATGAGTACGAGGACTTCGAGGACTCGCGGAGAGTCGGCGACGAGCGGCCTGGCACGGTCCACGACCGCGAGGACGACACCGATCCCGGGGTCCCCGCTCCCCGGCCCGCGACGACCGTTCTGGAGCGTCGTACGACCGATCTGGCGCGTATCACCACGCTTCATCCCCGGACCTACAACGAGGCCCGCACAATCGGCGAGCACTTCCGCGACGGCACTCCCGTCATCATGAACCTGACCGAGATGGTTGACAGTGACGCGAAGCGGCTTGTGGATTTCGCGGCAGGTCTTGTCTTTGGCCTACACGGCAGCATTGAACGTGTTACCAACAAGGTGTTCCTGTTGTCCCCTGCCAATGTCGAGGTGACCGCCGAGGACAAGGCTCGAATCGCGGAACGCGGGTTCTTCAACCAGAGCTAGAGTTCCACTATGAACAGTGACCGGCCGGACAAGTCCCGACGGGACCGGGGACGGCGGAACAGAAGAGTGGAGGCGGGCACAGGCCGTGGGGATCGTTAGAGAGATCTTGGTCGCCGTCCTGTCCCTCTACCTGGTTCTGCTGATCGGCAGAATGATCTTTGAGATGGTGCAGTCGTTCGCCCGCCAGTGGCGCCCCGCGGGGATCGTCCTGGTCGTGGCGGAGGTCATATACACGCTGACCGACCCACCTCTCAAGTTCCTCCGCCGTTTCATTCCACCACTCCGGTTGGGTACGGTGGCCTTTGACCTAAGCTTTACGATGCTGTTCATTGGGGTCTTGGTCTTGATCCAACTCGTGTCCGCGCTTCCCTGATCGGGTACCGTCCTCCGGACAGACTCCAAGCGCGCCAAGGAGACCGAAATGCCGCTGACGCCCGCTGATGTGCGGAACAAGCAATTCAGTACGACCCGGCTGAGGCCGGGCTACGACGAGGAAGAGGTAGACGCCTTCCTCGACGAGGTCGAGTCCGAGCTCGACCGTCTCATCCAGGAGAACGAGGAGCTCCGCGCCAAGCTGGCGGAGTGCCTCAGGGGCAAGGTGCCCGGCGGGATGGGCACGGCCATGGCACCCGCCCCGGTCGCCGAGCCCAAACCCGAGATGATGATGCAGCAGCCCGAGCCGATGCGGGCTCCCGAGCCGGTGCAGCACCAGCAGCAGGTTCCCGTCGGGATGGGCATGCCCCCCGCCGAGGACAACATGGACACCGCGGCTCGCGTGCTCGCCCTTGCCCAGCAGACGGCCGACCAGGCGATCGCCGACGCCCGCCGAGAGGCGGACGAGACGGTGACCAGGGCCCGCCGTGAGGCCGACGACATCCTTGGCAAGGCGCGCCGCCAGGCCGAGCAGGTCATCGGCGACGCCCGCGCCCGCGCGGAGACGCTCGAGCGCGACGCGCAGGAGCGTCACAGGCAGGCCATGGGCTCGCTGGTGCAGACCCGTGACGAGCTTGAGCGCAAGGTTGAGGAACTGCGCAGCTTCGAGCGGGAGTACCGCAGCCGCCTGAAGCTGTACCTGGAGAACCAGCTCGCCGAGTTGACCGTCGCCGCTGAGGGCAACGGTGGGTTCCCGATCGTGGGCGGCCCGCCCGCGATGTCCCACGCCGTGGCTCAGGGCGGCCAGCCGTCCATCCAGGGCCCCGCCAACCCGTTCGGCGGCGAGCCCACTCAGCATTCGGGCGCCTTCCAGGGTGTTGACGGTCCGCACAACGACCGCCGCTAGGGTGTCGGGTCATCCGTCTGACCCGTATCCGGGAGTTCCTCTGTGATCCTTATCAGCGCTGGTTTGGTACTCACGGCCATCGTCCTGCTCATCGCGGGATTCGTGCTGGCCAAACCATTTCTGGTCATGTGGTCGATCGCGGTCAGTGTGCTGTCCGCGGTCTTCCTGGTGATCGGTGCGTTGTTACGCCGCCACGAGTTGTTCCCCGGCGGCGGACGCGGCGGGGCAGTTCCGCCGCTCCCGCCCAAGGGAACGGTTCCGCCGGGGCCGCCCGTGCCGAACCAGCCCGTCCTGCAGGCACCGCTACCCACCACGGTGCCGCACGGCGTTGCGCAGACGGCCTCCGTCGCGTCCCAGCCTCGGCTGGGTCGTCCGGTGGCCGGACCGCCAACCGCCGCGAGACGGGGCCCTCTGGACGACGAGGCGATCGTCCTGGTGATTCCAGGCCGTAAGCGCTACCACGTCGAGGGGTGCCGCCAGCTGGCCGGCCGGGATCATGAGGAACTCACTCACGAGGAGGCGCGGGAGGAGGGCTTCACGCCCTGCACCACGTGCCTGCCCGAGTTCACCGCTGGAATCCAGCAGGACGCCCCCCAGGGCTCCAAGGAACCCGCGTCCCCCTCCTCCCAGGGGCCGGGCCCCTCCCGCTCGGGAGACGCTCGCGAGGCCGGCGTCCACGAGTCAACCGCCAGGTTCACCTCCCCCTACGGCCCCGCCGCCGCGTCCGGCGTCCACGACACCCCGGTGACCCGGCCCTACGTCCAGGGTCCCTCGGCTCTCGCCGAGCAGCAGGCCCGGAGAGGGCCGGAGCAGTCACCGGCAGGCCGTCAGGAAGGGCCGGAGCGGTCACCCGCCGACGGGCAGAGCGGTGAGCCGAGAGAGAGCGGGCAGCCGTCGGTCAGGGAGCAGTCCGCCCCGCCTTTGCGCGCCGCCGAGCCCGCCGCCTTCCCGGTCCGTTCCCCGGCTCCCATATCCGAGACCCCGGCCGATCCCAACGCCACCAGCTGGTTCAGCCGCGACATGGTCAGGCCCCTGATGTCAGAGGCCGCACCTGCAGAGCAGCCCGAGACCGGGCAGTCGGAGACCGGCGCCGGGCCCGCCAGGACGGGGAACGCGAAGACCGCGTCCGCAGGCACCGAGCCTGAGTCCTCCGCGGACGAGCGGGAGACGGCGGGAGCAGCCACCCCGAAGACCGCTCCCGGTGGGCCGGACAAGGCCCCCTCCTCTGCTGCTGCGACGGGAGGCGACGTGCCAAGCGGGGCGGGAAACGCGCCCGCGAAGGCCGCGTCCCGCAACGAAACCACCCCCGGCGAGTCCGGGGAGGCCCCGCCCTCCCCGGTGAAGCAGGGGAGCTCCGCCGCCTCGGCGGAGACCGCCGAGCCGGTGGAGCCGACCGGCACCGGGCCCGGGCGCGCCGGGCGACCGGGGTCGGCCGGCTCCACCACGGCGGCTCCCGCGGCGGAGGGTACCGGGGAGAACACCCCCGCGGCCCCCGGCGAAGGCACCGGCCCGGCGGCGGGGAGGCCACGGGAAGCGGCCGCTCCGGAGATGGTCAAGATCATCTCTGGTACCCGCCGCTTCCACAGCCCTTCCTGCCCCCTCATCAAGGGCCTGGACGCCATCAAGAACGTGCAGGGCAGCGGTCTGGAGACCATCCCGCTGACCGAGGCCGAGGAGGCGGGCATGCGCAGCTGCTCGGTCTGCAGGCCTGTCGCGGGATAGACCGCGGCGGGGCCGGAGCGGCCCGCACACATCACAAGAAGGCCCGGGGACAACCCCCGGGCCTTCAGCGTCGCGAGGCGTGGCCGTTCGCCGTGCCGGTGCCGCAGGCCCCGGCCGGATGAAGGTTCGCCGTCGTCCCGATGAACTCTTCACCGAGGCGGGGCGGCCCGCGACCGACCTGCCCCGGTGAAGGTGTGCCGTCCTAGACGGCGGTACGGCGGAGCTGGAACGTCAGGCCAAGATCGGCGTCCTGGTGGACGGGCAGGTCACCGGTTCCGCCCTCGGTGAGGGAAACGGCGAGGACCTCGTCGGCCACCGTTCCGCCCTGGGTGCGCAGGGCCTCGGCCAGGTCGGAGTCGGCGGTCGACCACCACACGTCGATCCGGTCGGTGATGGACAGACCGGTGGACTTGCGGGTGTCCTGGAGCAGGCGGATGACGTCGCGGATCAGACCCGAGCGGCGCAGCTCGTCGGTGATGGCCAGGTCGAGGGCGACCGTCTCGCCGGTCCCGGTGTCGATGGCCCCGGTCTCCACCGCCCAGCCGGACTTCGGCTGCTCGGTGACGATCACCTCTTCCGCGGTCAGCTCCACCGTGCCCAGCTCACCGGCGTCGACCGAGACGGCGGAGCCTGAGCGGAGCGCGCGGGCGAGCTCGGCGGCGTCGGCCGAGGTCACGGCCGACGCGACCAGCTTGGTCTGCGAGCCGAACCGCTTGCCGAGCGCGCGGAAGTTGGGCTTGACCGTGAAGGAGACCAGGTCGGCCTCGATGCCGCCGAGGTCCTCCAGGCCCTGCACGTTCAGCTCGTCGGCGATCAGGTCGCGCAGCTCCTGGGAGAGCGCGCCCCAGCCGCGGGCGCCGACCAGCGCACGGCCCAGCGGCTGGCGGGTCTTCACGCCGCTGGAGGCGCGGGCCGAACGGCCGAGCTCGACCAGGCGGCGGACCAGCGCCATCTGCTCGGACAGCGCCTCGTCCAGGAGCTCCTCCTTCACCGAGGGCCACTCGGCCAGGTGCACGGAGGAGGGGCCCTCCGTGTCGCGGAGCACATCCCAGACGTAGTCGGTGACGAACGGCGTCACCGGCGCCATCAGCCGGGTGACCGTCTCCAGGCATTCGTACAGCGTGGCGAACGCCGAGACGTCGCCCGACCAGAACCGGCGGCGGGAGCGGCGCACGTACCAGTTGGACAGGTCGTCGAGGAACTCGGCGACACGCCGCCCGACCTTCGCGGTGTCGTACTCCTCCATCGAGGCCGTGACCTCGGCCACGGTGCGGTGCAGCTCGGCCAGCGCCCAGCGGTCGATCAGCGGGCGCTCGCCGTACACGGGGGCCTCGGAGAGCCGGGACGGCGACCACGACTCGGCGTTGGCGTAGAGGGTGAAGAACGACGCGGTGTTCCAGTAGGTCAGCAGGACCTTGCGGACGATCTCCTCAAGGGCCGCGTGCCCGACCCGGCGGGCCGCCCACGGCGAGCCGGAGCAGGCCATGTACCAGCGCAGCGCGTCGGCACCGTGCTGGTCCATCAGCGGGATCGGCTGCAGCACGTTGCCCAGGTGCTTGCTCATCTTGCGGCCGTCCTCGGCGAGGATCAGGCCGAGGCAGAGCACGTTCTCGTACGACGACCTGTCGAACACGAGCGTGCCGACCGCCATCAGGGAGTAGAACCAGCCACGCGTCTGGTCGGTGGCCTCGCAGATGAACTGCGCGGGGTAGGCCTTCTGGAGCATGTCCGCGTTCTGGTACGGCGCGCCCCACTGGGCGAAGGGCATCGACCCCGAGTCGTACCAGGCGTCGATCACGTCCGGCACCCGGCGCGCCTCGGCGCCACAGGTGGGGCAGGGCAGCGTGACGTCGTCCACGTAGGGGCGGTGCGGGTCGAGGGCGGACACGTCCTGCCCCGACAGCCTGCCGAGCTCCTCGAGCGAGCCGACACAGGTGATGTGCGACTCGTCGGCCGAGCAGACCCACAGCGGCAGCGGCGTGCCCCAGTAACGCGACCGGGACAGCGACCAGTCGACGTTGTTGCGCAGCCACTCGCCGAAGCGGCCCCACTTGATCGTCCCGGGGTACCAGGACGTCTTCTCGTTCTCCGCGAGGAGCCGGTCCTTGATCGCGGTGGTGCGGATGTACCACGCGGGCAGCGCGTAGTAGAGCAGCGCGGTGTGGCAGCGCCAGCAGTGCGGGTAGCTGTGGTCGAAGTGGCCGCCCCGATACAGCAGGCCGCGCGCGTCGAGGTCGGCGGTGAGGCCCTCGTCGGCGTCCTTGAAGAACTGGCCGCCGACCTGGGGGACGCCGTCGAGGAAGCGCCCGTCGGGGCCGATCGGGTTGACCACGGGCAGCCCGTACCGCTTGCAGGTCGTCATGTCGTCGGCGCCGAAGGCGGGCGCCTGATGGACCAGGCCGGTGCCGTCCTCGGTGGTGACGTAGTAGCCGAGCACCACGTAGTGCGCGCCGGGGATGTCGACCAGGTCGAAGGGGCGCGTGTAGGTGGTGTGCTCGAGGTCGGAGCCCTGGAAGGAGGCCAGCACCTCTGCGCCCTCACCCAGGGCGGAGGCCAGCAGTGGCTCGGCCACGACCAGCACTTCGTCGGAGCCCGCGGGGCGCGCGGCGACGTAGGTCACCTCCGGGTGAACGGCCACGGCCGTGTTGGAGACCAGCGTCCACGGGGTGGTGGTCCAGATCAGCAGCGAGGCGCCCAGATCGGCCAGCGGGCCAGAGGTGGCGGGCATGCGGACGTAGACCGACGGGCTGGTCACGGTCTCGTAGCCGCCGGGCTGGCCCAGCTCGTGGTCGGACAGGCCGGTGCCACAACGGGGACAGTAGGGCGTGATCCGGAAGTCGCGGGTCAGCAGGTCCTTGTCGAAGATGACCTTGAGCGACCACCAGACGGACTCGACGTAGGAGGGGTCCATCGTGCGGTAGGCCTGGGACAGGTCGATCCAGTACCCCATCCGCTCGGTCATCTCTTCGAAGGCGTCCACATGCCGTAGCACCGACTGGCGGCACCTGGCGTTGAACTCGGCGATGCCGTACGCCTCGATGTCCTTCTTGCCGGACAGGCCGAGCTCCTTCTCGACGCTGACCTCGACCGGCAGGCCGTGGCAGTCCCAGCCCGCCTTGCGGGGCACGTTGTAGCCGCGCATCGACCGGTAGCGGGGAAAGAGGTCCTTGAACACGCGGGCCTCGACGTGATGCACGCCGGGCATGCCGTTGGCGGTCGGCGGCCCCTCGTAGAAGACCCAGTTGGGCCCGCCGGCGTTCTGCTCGACCGACCGCTCGAAGACCTTGCCGTCCCGCCAGCGGTCGAGCACCTCGTGTTCGAGCGCGGGCAGGTCGACCTGCGCGGGAAGAGAGCGGAAATAGGCGGACATGACGGTCTGGACCTCCACGCTGGTGCTGGCAGTGGCGTGGAGGGACGAGACCCTGCGGGCCCCGCGGTACCACCCTCCTTGGCCTTCGGGAGAAGGCCCTCTTCCTTGGTCTCTGCTGCCGGTTCTACTGGGTCTCGACGACCGTTCTTCCGGCGGCTCAGGGGTGATTTTCCCTCCGGGCATCGCCCCGGGCTCGCACCGTCCCCGGGTCGCTCACGCGAGGGGCTCGGAGGTAGTTGTCCCCATCAACGCCTTGCAGGCTCACACCATAACGCACCGGCTCGCGCGAAGCTTCCCGAATATCTCCCAGTTGTCAAGGCTGAGGACGGAATCCAGAGGAGGGGGCCGGATGTTACGGGAGTGGTAAACATCACGGCGGGTCGTTTGCCGTTCTGTTATGGGAGACCTAAGCTGCCCGCACCGTTTACCACATTGGATACGGTCCGATCGAGCAAGGAGGCCGCCATGGCCGCGACTGTACGCGCGGACGAGAGCGCGGTAGCACCGTCGGAGAACGGTAGCGCCGTCACCTGGTCGGCCAAGGAGCTCGCCGAGGTCCGCGGGAGACTGGCCGCGGAGATCGACGAGCTGAACCAGGAGATCCTCAAGGCCGAGACAGAGATCGCGTCGAGCGACGTCACGGACGGGGCGGGAGACGACCAGGCCGACGCGGGCGCCCGGACGTATGAACGGGAACGCGAGATCGCCCTTACCCTGAATTCGCGCGATCTGGTCGCGCAGAACGAGCGAGCGATCGCCCGGATCGACGCGGGGACTTACGGAGTGTGCGAATCGTGCCACAAGCCGATCGGAAAGGAGCGCCTTCAGGCGTTCCCGAGGGCGACGCTGTGCGTGGCCTGCAAGCAGCGGGAGGAACGGCGCTGACCGGCGCCGCCGCAGAAGGGGTCCCCGGCGAGACCACCGGCGGGGTTCCCCGGGCCCTCCCACGGCGGGCGCGGCGGGTCGCGCTGCTGGCGGCCCTCGCGGTGGTCGTCTACGGTCTCGACCTGCTGACGAAGACCATCGTGCTGAGGACGCTCGAGGGCAGGGAGCCGTTCGTGGTGATCCCCGACCTGCTTCAGTTCCGGGTGATCTTCAACGCGGGAGCCGCCTTCAGCATCGGCACCGGGATGACCATCGTCTTCACGATCATCGCGGCCGGTGTCGTGATCGCCATCCTGCGCACCGCGAGGAACCTGCGCAGCCTGCCGTGGGCCGTCACGCTCGGCCTGATGCTGGGCGGGGCGCTGGGCAACCTGACCGACCGGCTCTTCCGCGCCCCCGGCGGGCTCCAGGGCCACGTGGTGGACTTCATCGAGACCTTCCCCGGCCACTTCCCGGTCTTCAACGTCGCCGACTCGGCGATCGTCTGCGGAGGGATCCTGGCCGTCTTCCTCGCCTGGCGGGGCTACCAGATCGACGGCACGCGCGACACCGGGCAGGGCAGCGCGGACACCGCCGCGGAGAGCGGCCAGGAGAACAGGGCAGAGAGCAAGAGTGATGGCTGAACAGCGGAGTCTCCCGGTCCCCGACGGCCTGGAGGGCGAGCGTCTCGACGCCGCCCTGTCCCGGCTGTTCGGCTTCTCGCGCACCCGCGCGGCCGAGCTGATCGTCGACGGCGACGTGCTGGTCGACGGCTCGCCCGCGGCCAAGTCCGACCGGGTGCACGCGGGCGCCTGGCTGGATGTCACCCTGCCGCCGCCGCCGAGCGCGCCGATGCCGGTCGCCGAGCCGGTCCCCGGCATGACGATCGTCTACGAGGACGACGACATCGTCGTCGTCAACAAGCCCATCGGCGTCGCCGCGCACCCGACCACGGGCTGGACGGGCCCGACCGTGATCGGCGGCCTGCTCGGCACCGGGCACCGGGTCGCGACCAGCGGCGCCGCGGAGCGCCAGGGCATTGTGCACCGCCTGGATGCCAACACCACCGGCGCCATGGTCGTGGCCAAGAGCGAGCACGCCTACTCGCGGCTGAAGCGGGCCTTCAAGGAGCGCACGGTCGACAAGCGCTACCACGCGCTGGTCCAGGGCCACCCCGATCCACTGCGCGGCACCGTCGACGCGCCGATCGACCGCCACCCGTCAGGGGACGGCCGGTTCGCGGTCGTGGCCGGAGGCAAGGAGTCGGTCACCCACTACGACACGATCGAGGCCTTCCGCGCCGCGTCGCTGCTGGACATCAAGCTGGAGACCGGCCGTACCCACCAGATCCGGGTTCACATGTCGGCGCTGCGCCACCCGTGCGTCGGCGACATGATGTACGGCGCCGACCCCACGCTGGCCGCGCGGCTCGGCATCACCCGCCAGTGGCTGCACGCCGTCTCCCTGGCCTTCGAGCACCCGGCGACGGGCGAATGGGTCAGCTTCACCACCGACTACCCCGACGACCTCGCCCACGCCCTGAAGGTCGTAGGCGAGGAATCCTGGTAACGGGCGCGGGGCACGCGCCGCTTACCGGCACCGATCGGGGCCGCGCCGCCCGCCGTACCGGCACGTAGGAAGACCCGGTCGCAGAGGGCCTATGACCGTCGTGCAGGTTCTCCCGTTCGCGGTCCTCGTGTCCTGGCGGGGCTCAGGAGGTCTTGGCGAGGGCGTTGAGCGCGCCGCCGGGGTCCACCTCGTCGAGCGGCTCCTGCTCGCCCGCGCCCTGGTCGTCTCCCTGGTCCTGCGGTGAGCCGTTCCCGCCGTCGTCGCCGGATCCGGGGCCGTTCTCCGAGTCCTGGCCCTTCCCGTCCTCGCCGCCCTTGCCCTTGCCGGGGCCGTCTCCCGTGTCGTTCTTCTGGGGTTTCTTCGAGGGGGTCGCCGAGGGCTCGCCGGACGGGGACGGATCGCTCGTCTCCGGCTCGTCGCGGGGCGAGGGGGAAGCGGCCGGTCGCTCCCGCCGGTCCTGTCCGGTCTGGACGGGGGAGGGGGCCTTCTTCGAGGGCAGCTTCGCCTGCTCCGGTTTGGTGCGGGGCGAGTCGTCCCTCGCGGGGACGCTCGCCGAGGTCGACGGTTCCCTGGAGAGCGGGGGAGCGGAACTCATGGCGGCCCAGGCCGCCGCGCCCGCGGTCGCGGTGACCGCGAGCACCGCCGCAACCACGGTCGCCGTGGCCGGGCGTCGTCGCCGGGCGCCCTGGGCGGCCACGATGTCCTCCCCGCCCGGCCCCGGCGGCGCCACTGCGAAGCCCGCCGTCTGCTCTGCGATCTGGCCGGTCACCGGCATGGGGACCGGCGCGAGGGCGGGCAGGTCGATCGGCATGGTCGCCTGCGGGGCGATCCCGTTCACGATGGAACGCAGGTGCGTCTGCACGTCCTGGGCGGACATGCGCCGCGCGGGCTCCTTGGAGAGCAGGCCGTAGACCACCGGGCCCAGCGGCCCGGCGAACCTCAGGGGAGCGGGTTCCTCATGCATGACCGCGCTGAGCGTGGCCAGGGGGTGCGCGCGTTCGAAGGGGGAGCGTCCCTCGACCGCCACGTAGAGCGTCACGCCGAGCGACCACAGGTCGGAGGCGAACTCCGCGGGTCCCCCGCTCGCCCGCTCCGGCGCGATGAACGCGGGAGTGCCGATCAGCGCGCCGGTCCTGGTCACCGACGAGTCGCCCTCCAGCACCGCGATGCCGAAATCGGTCAGTACGGCCCGGCCGTCCCTGGCGAGCAGCACGTTGTCCGGCTTGACGTCGCGATGCAGCACACCCGCGTTGTGCGCGGCGATCAGCGCCCCGAGCACCTCGAGCCCGATCTGGGCCACCCGGGTGGGCGGCAGCGGCCCATCCTCGCGGACCACCGCCCCGAGCGTTCTGGACTCGACCAGTTGCATGACGATCCACGGACGCCCGTGCTCCTCGATCACGTCGTAGACCGTCGCGACGCCCGGGTGGCCGATCCTGCCCGCGGCCCGGGCCTCCCTGAGCGTCCGTACGGTGAACACCTCGCGCTCGGAGCCCGTCAGGTCCGGCGAGGGAATGACCTCCTTGACCGCGACGTTCCGGCCGAGCACCTCATCCTGTGCCCGCCAGACCGTGCCCATGCCCCCGCGGCCGATGTGTTCGAGCAGCCGGTACCGAGCGCCGATGATCTCTCCAGAGTCGGACATGGGCCTCGCCTACCCGTGATTACCGGCGACAATCCGCGTAAGTCATAACGGCCAGTGAATAACGGGCATACGGTGGTCTTTTCGTGATAGATCGGGTCAGGCGATCAGCAACCGCAACACGGCGGTGACGACGGCCGCCGTGGCCAGCACCACCAGGAAGGGGGCGCGCAGCAGCAGCGCGACGACGGCGGCTCCCAGCCCCGCGGTACGCGGCACGTCCAGGTGCAGCGACTGGCCGTGCGCGAAGGTCTGCACCGCGATCAGTGCGGCCAGCAGCGCGACCGGGACCAACGCCGCGAACCGCTGGACCTGCGGATGGTCGAGCAGCCTGCGCGGCGCGGACAGCCCGGCCAGCTTCAGCGCGTAGCATCCCGCGCAGGTGACGATCACGGCCCACCACACGCCGCTCATCGGGGCCTCCTCATGATCACGGCGAGCACGGCGACCGCGGCGATGAGCACGGGCACGCCGGGCGGGGTGAAGGGGGTCGCGGCCAGCGCGATCGCCGCGCCGGCCGCCGCGATCAGCCGCAGCGTGCGGGTCTCGGGGCCGTCGCCGGTGAGCCTGGGCCACAGGATCGCCAGGAACGTCGCGGGGCCGACCGCGTCCAGGCCGAGCACGGCCGGATCGGCGACCCAGGAGGTGCCGACCGCGCCGAGCAGGGTGGTGAGGTTCCAGGTCAGGTAGAGGCTGCCGAACGTGACGAGGAATCCCGTCCTGGCCGACTCGTCGTCGGGCTGGGCGAGGGCGACCGCCGTCGTCTCGTCGATCACGCCGTGGGCGGTGAGGAACCTGTGCCTGCCCCTGACGGCGAGCACGTCGGCCATGCGCAGGCCGTACAGGCTGTTGCGGGCTCCCAGCAGCAGCGCACCCGCGGTGCCCGCGACCAGGTTCCCGCCGCCCGCGACGACGCCGGCCATGGCGAACTGCGAGGCGCCGGTGAAGGCGAACAGGCTCAGCACGCACGCCTGCGCGATGCTCAGCCCCGCGGTGACCGCGCTGGCACCGAACGCCAGCCCGGACAGCCCGACCGCGATTCCCACCCCGAGTCCGTCCCTGACCGCTGAGGAACGAGTGGATGTTTCCATAAAAACGAGGTTATGTATGGTTTTCGGTCCTGGTCTTGTACGTTCCTGCACGCTGGTACGCGGCGGGGGGAACGCCGACGATCCGCTTGAAGTGCCTGGTCAGGTGGGCCTGGTCGGTGAAACCCACGTCGACGGCGACCTGCGCGGCCGGCACACCGGAGTCGAGCAGTCCGCGCGCCCGGCTGACCCGCAGCGTGTTCAGGTAGGCGTGCGGAGGCAGTCCCGTGACCGTCTTGAAGGCCCGGATCAGCGCGAACGGCTTCGCCCGCACGGCCAGCGCCAGATCCTCGAGCGTCGGCGGATCCACGAGGCGTTCGTGCAGGATCTCCCGGGCGAGCCGTACCGCGCTCGGGTCGTCGGGAAGCCGCGTCTCCGGGGGAAGTCGGGCGGCGTGGTGCCGGAGCAGCGCGCCGAAGGCCGTGCGGGCCAGCGTGGAGGAGGCCAGGCTGTCGCCGTGCTCGGCCGCGTCGTGCGCCGCCCTGAGCAGCGCGGCGCTGTGCGCGTTGAAGACCACGGGCTCGGGGAAGTACGGTGTGCCGCGCCCGGCGACCAGCTCGGCGGCGATCTCGGCGATGACCTCGACCGAGGGGTACAGCATCCGGTACGCCCAGCCGTCCGGCTCGCCCGCGTGGCCCGTGTGCGCCTGCTCGGGGTCGACCAGGACCACGCTTCCCGCGCCCGCGCGGTGCCGGGCGCCCCGGTAGTCGAACTCCTCGACCCCGGACACGATCACCCCGATCGCGTAGCCGTCGTGGGCGTGCCGAGTGAACCTGTGGGTCACGTATCTGGCCCTGAGCAGGTCGACCCCGGGCAGTGCCGGGCTGCGCCAGAAGCGTGCCGCCTCCAGCCTCCCGCTCCCCGGCTCAAGCCCCGTCTCCGGCCCCGGCTCCAGCCTGGGCACCGGATTCGGCATGCTCTCCGGTCCTGCCTCCAGTCGTCTCTCCCGGCCCGCCTTCCGGCCGGTCACGGACGGAAGGTCTCGATGAACCTGTCGAAGAACGTCCGGTCCCACTCGGACTCCGGGCTCTCCCAGTAGATCGCGTAGGGGCGGCCCGTGATCGTGCGGAACCCCCGGTCCAGGACGTGTGTCGGGACGTTGTTCTTCAGGTAGGTGAACTCCCAGTCGGCCGCCTCGACACCACGGTATCTCAGCGGGGTGATGCCGACCCGCTCGTACCCCGGCCAGATGTTCTTGGCCAGCCCGCCCTTCTCGACCTTCTCCCAGTGCCTGACCGGGTCCGTCTCCGGGTCCTCGGTCGACTCGATCCACAGCAGGGCGTCCGACCCCGGCGCCCTGAACTCCACCCGGTCACGCCCGGAGAAGCGCTTGCTCACCCAGCCGCGCGGCATGGCCACGCTGAAGCCCATCACCGGGTCCCGGTACGACTGCCAGCCCTCGGGCAGTCTGGTCGGGCGGGGGCTCTTCGAAGGCTTGGTCACAGAGCCCGTCGGGTCGGGGCTCTTCGGAGGCCTCGTCGGAGAGCCCGTCGGGTCGGGGAGTGCGGCGGTGGCCGTCGGCGGCTTCTGCGTGTTCCCCGGGTCGCCGGTCAGATTCGTGAACGCCAGCCATCCGCCGACCCCGACCACCAGGACGAGCACCGGTATCCCCACCATGAGGGCTATCCGCCGCGCGCCCGGCCGTCGGTCGCGGGGCGCGGGCTCGTCGGTCGCGGCGTGCTGCCCTCGCTGCGTCCTGGGCCCCTGGTAGGCGGGCTCGAAGCCGTAAGACGGCTGTCCCGTCTGGGGCGCGGCGTTGGGGTATGGAGCCTGGAACGGGTCGTTGGGGTAGGGCGGCTGGGCGGGGGTGGCGTGGGGAGTGTGGAGATAGGGCGGTTGTCCCGCCTGGGGTTGTCCCGCCTGGGGGGGAGTGCCGGGGTAGGGGGCCTGAAACGGGTCCTGGGGGTACGGCCACTGTCCCGCCTGCCCCGGACCGCCGGAGTTGAGGGCCTGGAACGGGTCGTTGGGGTAGGGCGGCTGCCCCGCCTGGGTGGAACCGTCTCGGTACGGCGAGCGCGCCGGATCGTTCGCGTACGGTGGCTGCCCGGAGCCTAAGGGATCGGCGTCGAACGGCCGGTCGGACGGGGCGGTCGGGTGGAACGACCGCCCCGGGGACGCCGGACCGGTGGGGTGCTGTGAGAACGACTGGTCCTGGGGCAGAGGCGGCTGCCCGGCCCCCTGGGGGGCGCCGTGCGGTGGGCGGCTGTGGCGGCCTGCCGTGCCCGCCCGTGGGGACCGGTCCTCGGATCGCGTCTCCGCCGCGGCGCGGGTGAGCAGGGCCTCGGCCTCGTCGGCGCTCATCCTGGCGGCGGGCTCCCTGGCCATCAGGCCGAGGATCGCGGCGGTGAGGGGCCCGGCGTGCGCCATGGGGCTGGGCTCGCCGTTCAGGACCGCCATCATGGTCGCCGCGGCCGTGGGCCGCTCGAACGGCGGGCGCCCCTCCAGGGCGGCGTACAGCGTCGCCCCCAGGGACCACAGGTCCGACTCGGGGGTCGCGGTCATCCCGTGCAGCCGTTCCGGGGGAAGGAACGCCGGGGTGCCGACCATCCCGCCGGTGCGGGTGATCCCGGTCTCCTGCGTCATCGAGGCGATGCCGAAGTCGGTCAGCACCACCCGGCCGTCATCGGCCAGCAGCACGTTCTCCGGCTTGACGTCCCGGTGCAGCACCCCGGCGGCGTGCGCCGCCCGCAGCGCGCTCAGCACGTGCAGCCCGACCTCGGCGACCCGCGCGGGAGGCAGCGGCCCGCCCTCACGCACCACCTCGCCCAGGGACCGCGAGCGGACCAGCTGCATGACGATCCAGGGCCTGCCCTCCTCCTCGACCACGTCGTGCACGATGATCACGGAGGGGTGGTCGAGCCGCCCGGCGGTCTTCGCCTCCCGGATCGTCCGCCGGTTCAGGTCGGCCCGCGCGGCCTCGTCGACTCCGCGATAGCGAACCTCCTTGACCGCCACGACCCGGTCGAGAAGCTCGTCATGGGATCGCCAGACGACGCCCATCCCGCCTTCGCCGATAGGTTCGAGCAGGCGATACCGGCCCGCGACCTTCCGTTCGGTCATTCTCTCCCGCCCCTCCCAAACCCACGCATCGTAGCCGGTCGGGACCCTCGCTACTTTTTCGAGGAGAAGGTCGTGGTGAACCCCTTGAAGAGACCGAGGTTCTTGTCCCATTCGTCGGCCCGGGTGTGCCAGTAGATCGCGTACCCCCTGCCGCCCTCGGTCACGAACCCCCGGTCGATCACCCGTGCCTTGCCGGAACTCATGTTCCAGGTGAACTCCCAGTCGGCGGCCTTCTTCATGTAGTCGACCTTTTCGATCCGGACGCGCTTGTAGCCGTTGAAGTTGCTGCGGCCGTACCGCTCCTGCTCCTCCCAGTCCTTCTTCGGGTCGGAGCTCGGGTTGTCGGTGTACTCGATCAGCAGGTAGCTCACCCGGTCGGGGCCGCGGAACCACACCGACTGCCCTTGGCGCCGGTCCACGTCCCACCCCTTGGGCAGTCCGACGGAGAACCCGTTGCCGTCCTTGTGCTTGTGCCAGCCCTCGGGAAGCGCGGAGTCCTTGTCCTTGTCCTTCTTGGTCGGGCTGTCACTGGGACTCGGGCTCGGCGACGGGTCCGGGCTCCGCTCCTTGGCCGTCTCGGCGGGCCGGGTCGCCCCCGTCGGCTCACTGGGCCGGGGCGCGGGCAGGCCGCCCGCCCGCTCGCCCGAGCGCATCCCGAGGTAGCCCGCGACGACTCCGACGATCACGAGCGCGGGCACGACTAGGAGCAGGCCCCGCATCATCGGCGACAGGGAGGACAGGCCCCTCGGGGTCTCCCCGCCCGCGGAGGGCGAGGTGGAGAGGTACTCCTCCATCGGCACCGCCCGCGGGGACGAGGGCCTGAGGTCGGCGAGGAGATCCCGCGGGGCGGGGACGGGGGCGGGCGCCGGGGCGGGGACCCGCCGTACCGGCGGGATGGGCTCGCGCCCCGCCTTGGGGGCGGGGGCGGAGACCGGGCCCGGCGCGGGTGTCCTGTTCTGAGCGCCCTGAGCCGGGGGCTTCCCGGCGGAGGCGGGGCGCGGGACCTGCCCGGACGCCGCCTCCTGCTCCGGCTTCCGCGGCGGAACGGGTGCCGGACGCGCCGCCTGGCCTCCGGCCGCCGCGGGCGCCGGCTTCGGTGCCGGCTGAGGCGCCGGTTTCGAGACTGGCTTCGACACCTGCTTCGGCGCCGGTCCCGAGAGCGGCCCCGAGAGTGGCTTGGCCGCCGGTTTCCGCGCGGGCTTCGACACGGACCCGGACACGGGGCCGGGGACCGCGCCCGAGGGCCGCTCCCGCCGCGCCTGCGTCGCAGGCTCCTCCTGCTCCGCCTGCCGTTCCTCCTGGGCGGGGGCGTCCTGCGCGGGGTCCGGTACGGCGGAGCCCAGCTTCACCCCCGTCGCGGGCAGGCCCTCGGCCTGGTACTGGATCCCCGGATCGGTCTCGGCCGTCGCCTCGCTCGGCAGGGCGGGCATGACGGCCGTCCTAACGGGCCGCTGCCGCTCCTCTGCGCCCTCCGCGACCTCGCGCAGCAGCCGCGACGCCTCTTCGTACGACATCCGCAGGTCCGGGTCCTTGCGGAGCAGCCCCTCAAGGACGGGGGCCAGCGGCCCCGCGTTGACCGGGGCGTCCGGCTCGTCGTTCAGCACGGCGTGCATGGTCGGCAGCGCCCCGCCCCGGTCGTGCGGAGGCTTGCCCTCGACGGCCGCGTACAGTGTCGCCCCGAGGGACCACAGGTCCGACTCGCGCTGCGCAGCGGCGCCCTTGATCCGTTCGGGCGGGATGAACGCGGGCGTGCCCGCGATCCCGGTCATGGTCAGCGCGGTCTCCGCCTCCAGCGTCGCGATGCCGAAGTCGGTCAGCACCACCCGGCCGTCGTCGGCCAGCAGCACGTTCTCCGGCTTGACGTCCCGGTGCAGCACTCCCTGGGCATGGGCGGCGCGCAGCGCCTCGAGCACCTGCAGTCCGATCTCGGCCACCCGCCGGTACGGCAGCGGCCCGTCCTGGCGCAGGACCTTGCCGAGGGAGCGGGACTCCACGAGCTGCATGACGATCCAGGGCCTGCCGTCCTCCTCGACCACGTCGTGGACGACGACCACGTTCGGGTGCGTCAGCCGCCCCGCGGCCCGCGCCTCGCGCTTGGTGCGGCGGTTGAAGTCCTCCTGGTTGTCCTCGCCGAGCATGTCGGCGTAGCGGACTTCCTTGACCGCGACCTCACGGTCGAGGAGCTCGTCGTGCGCCCGCCAGACGATGCCCATGCCGCCCCGGCCGATGGGTTCGAGCAGGTGGTAACGGGAGGCGACGCGACGTCCCTCCGGCTGAGCTCCGGCCATCAACCGCATCTACCCCCTTCTAAACCCCCGAATACTCTCATAGGCCGAGGAGGGTGATCGACTCTCCGGAGATCTGGATGCCCGTACCCCGGGGTCCGTTGCCCATCCAAGTGGCGTCTGGGGAGGAGATGCCCTATCGTCGTTTTCATGACTTGCTATTCCGTGTTTATCGAGCCGGCTCCGAGGAGCCGGTCGTGACAGCGTGATGTAGCGACCGTTCGGAGCCGGCACCAGGCAGAGACGCCACAGTCTCTGCCTTTTTTGTTTCTTACGATTCGCCGGATCGCTGGATGGGCGCCGGCTGAGCATGGGGAGCCGAGATGTCGTTGACCGCACACCTGGAGCGCGGAGCCGTACAGGTGGGGACGCTCACGGTGGGTGCCGGACCGGCCGTGGTGATCGGCGGTGCCGGGGCTGACGCCCGCTGGGTCAGCCTGCGCGACCACCACGGGAGGGTGTCCGCCGCGGAGACCCTGGCCGCGGTCCGCGCCGACTGGGCCGGGCCCGTCCTGGCCGAGCCGTTCTCCGCGGCGGACCTGCCGGAGATCGCCGCGGACGCGGAGGGGGTCGTGGTCGGCGCGGCCTGGATGCAGGACTTCCAGCTGGTCAGGGCGGTCGCCAGGCTCGGCATCCCGGTGGTCGTCCAGCGCGGACCCGCCGCGACCCTCGAGGAGTGGCTGGCCATCGCCGACTACTGCGTGGCCGAGGGCAACGACCAGGTGGTGCTCTGTGAGAGCGGCAGCCGTACGCACCAGGCGGGCACCACCCTCGACCTGGCCCTGATGCGCGCGGCCAGGCAGCGCTCCGGCCGTCCCGTGCTGGCTGATCTCGGAGAGGACCCCGCCCTGGCCGCCGCGGCGGTCGCGGCCGGGGCCGACGGGCTCCTGCTGGCCCCCGGCGCGACCGAGCGGGCCGCCCTCACCGCCCAGGAGGCCGCGCGGATCGTCGGCGCGGTCACCCGCAACGAGAGGCCCGACTCCGTCCTGGCCGCCCGGGGCGCCATCGACCGCGTCGACGCCGCCCTCGCCGTCCTCCTGGAACGTCGCGCCGAGCTGGCCGGAACCATCCAGCGCCTCAAGCCCGTCGGCGGCTTCGCGGGACGCGACATGGACCGTGAGCGCCGCCTGGTCGCCGAGATGGCCCGCCGCGCGCCCACTCTGGGCGAGGTACGGCTGGCGCCCATCATGAACGCGATCATCGAGGCGGGCCTGCATCTGTCCGAGGAACGCGCGGCCGACCTCCAGCCCTAGTTCGGCGCCCGCCACGGCCGCGAGGCCGTCACGGGGCCGGTGGGGGCGCGATGCTCGGGGAGGGCTGGCCCGCCTCCGGCCCGGGGCGGAGGTTCAGGCGGCGGCGGGCGGTGGCGGCGAGGCGGGACAGGCGGGCGGTCTCCTCGGTGAGGATCTCGCGCCCCTGCCCGGTCAGGTCGTAGTAGCGGCGGTGGCGGCCGTCCACGACCTCTTCGCCGGTCACGGTCACCAGGCCGTCGGCGGCCAGCCGGTCGAGCGCGCCGTAGAGGGTGCCCGCGCCGAGCCGTACTCGCTCCTCGGACAGCTCCCGCACCGTTTTGATCACGCCGTATCCGTGTAATGGGCCCTCTGAGAGGGCCAGCAGGATCAGATAGCTCTGCTCACGTAAGGCCATATTCGATATATATCGCGCAACGTACTATCGATCAAGGGGGGACCTGGCGCGACGGCGGGGATCGACGATCCGCCATCCGGCGGCGATGGCGGCGACCAGCAGCGGGATGCAGAAGAAGGCGACGCGCTGGTCGGCGTCCGCGAACGGCATCAGGAGCACGACCAGGGCCAGGAAGCCCAGGGTCGCCCAGCCGGTGTACGGCGAGCCGGGCATCCTGAAGGAGGGGCGCTCCAGCAGGCCCCGCTCGGCGGCCTCGCGCAGGCGGATCTGGCAGAAGAGCAGGGCGCCCCAGGTGGTGACCACCCCGAGGGAGGCGACCGCGGTCGCGATGTTGAAGGCGCGCTCGGGCACGAAGTAGTAGAGGGCGACCCCGGCGAGGAACACCGCGGCCGTGATGAGGATGCCGCCGTAGGGGACATGGCGGGAGCCGAGGCGTCCCGCGAACGCGGGGGCCTCGCCCTTGATCGCCATGGCCCGCAGGATGCGCCCCGTGGAGTACAGGCCCGAGTTGCACGACGACATGGCCGCGGTGATCACGATGAGGTTCATGGCGTCCGCGGCCCAGGGGACGCCGAGGGCGGCGAAGACCGTCACGAACGGTGACTGGCCGGGGCCGTACGCCGTCCACGGTAGGACCATGGCGAGCAGCAGGACCGAGCCGACATAGAAGACCGCGATCCGCCAGATCACGCCGTTGACCGCCCTGGGCATGATCTCCCTGGGATTCCTCGTCTCACCGGCGGCGATGCCGACCAGCTCGATCGAGGAGTAGGCGAAGATCACCGACTGCAGGCTCATCAGCACCACGGGGAACCCGTTGGGGGTGAAGCCGCCGTGGTCGACGAGGTTGCCGACTCCCGCGGTGCTCCCGCCCAGGGACGTCCCGAAGATCACCAGTGCCAGCCCGACCACCAGGAACGCGCAGATGGCCAGAACCTTGAGCATGGCGAACCAGAACTCCAGCTCGCCGAAGAGCCGCACCGACAGCAGGTTGACGGTGAGCACGAACGCCAGTGCGACGAGCGCGGTGACCCATCGGGGGAACTGCGGGGCCCACAGTCCCACGTAGGTGGAGATGGCGGTCAGCTCGGCGATGCCGGTGAAGGCCCAGTTGACCCAGTACATCCAGCCGCTGGCGAAGGCGGCCCACGGCCCGACGAAGTCGGCGGCGTACTCTACGAACGAGCCCGAGGTCGGCTTGTAGAGCACCAGCTCGCCGAGGGCCCGCATGACGAAGAACGCCGCGAGCCCGGCGGCCGCGTACGACAGCACCAATGCCGGTCCGGCCGCCTGGAGTCGCCCGCCGGACCCCAGGAACAGGCCGACACCGATCGCCCCGCCGATCGCTATCATCTGCACCTGGCGGTTGCCGAGCGCATGGCTGTAGCCCTCGTCGGTCTTCATGGGTCCCCCTCCATTTGCCCAGCCCGGAAACGATGTTACGGACAGTATGCAATCGTTGCTCTGGGTAGGCGGCGGCGGGTGCCCCCGAAGGGCGGCGAACGAGCGTAGGCTTCCCACGCCGACACGCGACTAGGGGGAGGAACGAGGCCGCATGTCCGACTCGTTTGTGCATCTTCACGTTCACACGGAGTACTCCATGCTCGACGGAGCGGCCCGTCTGAAGCAGATGTTCAAACAGGTCGGGGATCTGGGCATGCCCGCCATCGCGATCACCGACCACGGCAACATGCACGGCGCCTACGACTTCTACAAGCAGGCCACCGGCGCCGGCATCAAGCCGATCATCGGCATCGAGGCCTACGTCTCCCCGGCCTCCCGGCACCAGAAGAAGCCGGTCCTGTGGGGCGAGCCGCACCAGAGGCGCGACGACGTGTCGGCGGGTGGCTACTACACCCACATGACGATCTGGGCGAAGAACGCCAAGGGCCTGAGCAACCTGATGAAGCTCTCCTCGCGCGCCTACACCGAGGGCTTCGTCCGCAAGTGGGCCAGGATGGACGCCGAGACCCTCGCCGAGCACTCCGAGGGGCTGATGGCCACGACCGGCTGCCCGTCCGGCGAGGTGCAGACCCGCTTGCGCCTGGGCCAGTACGACGAGGCGGTCGCGGCGGCGGCGAAGTTCCAGGAGCTGTTCGGTAAGGACAACTACTACCTGGAGATCATGGACCACGGGCTCGACATCGAGCGCCGGGTCCGTGACGGGCTGACCCGCATCTCCAAGGAACTGAACATCCCGCCGCTGGTCACCAACGACTCCCACTACACCTACGAGTCCGACGCGACCTCCCACGACGCGTTGTTGTGCATCCAGACCGGCAAGCAGCTGTCCGACCCCGACCGGTTCCGCTTCGACGGCAGCGGTTACTACATCAAGACCGCCGACGAGATGCGCGCGGTCGACTCCTCCGACCTGTGGGCCGAGGGGTGCCGCAACACGCTGCTGGTCGCCGAGAAGGTGGACCCGAGCGGCATGTTCGGTTTCAAGAACCTGATGCCGACCTTCCCCATCCCCGCGGGGGAGACCGAGGAGAGCTGGTTCCGCAAGGAGATCCAGCGGGGCATGGAGCGCCGCTTCCCCGAGGGGGTCGACGAGACCCACCAGAGGCAGATCGACTACGAGATGGACATCATCCTGCAGATGGGGTTCCCCTCGTACTTCCTCGTGGTCGCCGACTTCATCATGTGGGCCAAGAACAACGGCATCCGGGTCGGTCCCGGCCGTGGCTCTGCCGCGGGCTCGCTGGCGGCGTACGCGCTGGGCATCACCGACCTCGACCCGCTGCCGCACGGCCTGATCTTCGAGCGGTTCCTCAACCCCGACCGCGTCTCCATGCCCGACGTCGACATCGACTTCGACGAGCGTCGGCGCGGTGACGTGATCCGTTACGTGACGGAGAAGTACGGCGCCGACAAGGTCGCCATGATCGCCACCTTCGGCACCATCAAGGCGAAAGCGGCCATCAAGGACGCGGCCCGCGTCCTCGGTCACCCGTACGCCCTCGGCGACAAGGTCTCCAAGGCCTTCCCGCCCGCGGTGATGGGCAAGGACATCCCGCTGTCGGGCATCTTCGACAAGGACCATCCTCGTTTCAACGAGGCCGGTGAGCTGCGCAAGCTGTACGACGAGGACGTCGACGTCAAGTCGGCGATGGACCTCGGCAGGGGCCTGGAAGGCCTGATCCGGCAGACCGGTGTGCACGCCGCGGGCGTCATCATGTCCTCGGAGGTGCTGACCGACTACATCCCGATCATGCGCCGCGACTCCGACGGTGTGATCATCACGCAGTTCGACTATCCGACCTGCGAGACGCTCGGCCTGCTGAAGATGGACTTCCTCGGCCTGCGTAACCTGACGATCATCGACGACTGTCTGAAGATGATCGAGGCGAACACCGGCAGCGCGATCGACCTGCTCAAGCTTCCGCTGGACGACCGCAAGACCTACGAACTGCTCGGCCGGGGCGACACCCTGGGGGTGTTCCAGCTCGATGGCGGTGGCATGCGGTCGCTGCTGCGGCTGATGAAGCCCGACAACTTCGAGGACATCTCCGCCGTCGGCGCGCTGTACCGCCCGGGCCCGATGGGCGCCAACTCGCACACCAACTACGCGCTGCGCAAGAACGGCCAGCAGGAGATCGCCCCGATCCACGAGGAGTTCAGGGAGTCACTGGAGGAGATCCTTGGCACGACCTACGGTCTGATCGTCTATCAGGAGCAGGTCATGGCCATCGCGCAGAAGGTCGCCGGGTTCTCGCTCGGCAAGGCGGACCTTCTGCGCCGCGCGATGGGCAAGAAGAAGAAATCCGAGCTGGACAAGCAGTTCGAGTCCTTCGAACAGGGCATGAAGGACAACGGCTATTCGGGCGCGGCGATCAAGACCCTCTGGGACATCCTGCTGCCCTTCTCCGACTACGCCTTCAACAAGGCGCACAGCGCCGCCTACGGGCTGGTCTCCTACTGGACCGCCTACCTCAAGGCCAACTACCCGGCCGAGTACATGGCCGGGCTGCTGACCTCGGTCAAGGACGACAAGGACAAGTCGGCGCTCTACCTCAACGAGTGCCGCCGCATGGGCATCAAGGTGCTCCCGCCGGACGTCAACGACTCCGACTTCGACTTCACCCCGCGTGGCAGCGACGTCCGGTTCGGCCTTTCGGCCATCCGCAACGTCGGCGGCAACGTGGTCGACGGGATCATCTCCGCGCGCAAGGAGAAGAGCCGCTTCGCGGACTTCAAGGACTTCCTCCGCAAGGTTCCCATGGTCGTCTGCAACAAGCGGGTCATCGAATCGCTGATCAAGGCGGGAGCCTTCGACTCGTTCGCGCACGAGCGCAAGGGCCTGGTGCTGGTCCACGAGCAGGCGGTCGACAGCATCATCGGCATCAAGAAGAACGAGGCGCAGGGGCAGGACTCCCTGTTCGGCGCCATCGAGGGAGCCGAGGACCAGACCTTCGATGTGCAGATCCCACCGGGGGAGTGGGACAAGAACACCGTGCTGCAGTTCGAGCGGGAGATGCTGGGCCTGTACGTCTCCGACCACCCGCTCTTCGGCGTCGAGCACATCCTCTCCTCCGGCGCCGACTGCTCGGTCGCCGCGCTCCAGGACGAGCACCGCCCCGACGGCCAGGTCGTCACCGTCGGCGGCATTCTGAGCGGTGTCCAGCGCAAGGTCACCAAGAAGGGCGACACCTGGGTCCTGACCATGCTGGAGGACCTGGAGGGCGCCATCGAAGTGATGATCTTCCCCTCGGCGTACCAACTCTGCGCGACCGTCCTGGCCGAGGACGCCATCGTCTTCGTCAAGGGCCGCCTGGACAAGCGCGAGGACGTCGGCAAGATCATCGCCATGGAGGTGACGGCCCCCGACCTCACCCGGGAGAGCGGCGGCCCGCTGCCCGTCAGCCTTCCGCTGACCCGCTGCACCCCACCGGTGATCGGCCGCCTCAAGGAGGTCCTGAACGCCCACCCCGGCACGACGGAGGTCCACCTCCAGGTCCACAACGGCCCGAAGACCACGATTGTGCGTCTCGACGACCGGCTGCGCGTCGCGCTCTCCCCGGCCCTGATGGGCGACCTGAAGCAACTCCTCGGCCCGGCCTGCCTGGGCGCCTGACCCGGCTCCTTCCGGCGAGGGGCGGGCCCGGCGCCCGCCCCTCGCCGTATCTCGCCGCCACTGCGTCCGCCCGGGGCTCCGCCGCCACTCCGCCCCGCCCGGGGCGGAGCCGCCGCTCCGTTCTGGGCCTTCGGCCGTCCGCCGGGACGGCAAGATCGGGTGCGTGTACTCAGCCTGTACATCTGTCTTCAAGTTAGGAAACTTTCCTAACTTCCATTGACATGCCTTCCGGCCGCTTGCCACCATGCCGGTGAGCGGCTTGGCGCGGCGTCCCCGGCGGGGACGTGACGTGCTCAGTGAGAGATTGGACTGCCCCGGCCGCGTTGTCGCACGGCGCCGCGGACGGCGCCGTGACCGTCGTCTCTCCCCCCTCAGGAGACAAGCACGTGTCTTCAACGACGCCTCACTCCGTTCCCCGTTTCCCCCGCCGGTTCCTGTTCGCGCTCGCGGCGACGGCGCTCGTCGCGGGCGCCCTGGTCGCCACCGGCCGCGCCGACGCCGCCGAGACCCTGCTGTCGCAGGGCAGGCCGACCGCCTCCTCCTCGAAGGAGAGCTCCTCCTACAGTCCGGCCAAGGCGGTCGACGGCGACCTCACCTCGACCCGCTGGGCCTCCGCCGAGGGCAGCGACCCCCAGTGGATCCGCGTCGACCTGGGCGCGGTCTCCCCGATCTCCCGGGTCAAGCTGTTCTGGGAGTCCGCCTACGGCAAGGCCTACAAGATCCAGGTCTCCGACGACGCCACGAACTGGACGACCGTCTACTCGACGAGCAGCGGCGACGGCGGCCAGGACGACCTGACCGGCCTGTCGGGCTCGGGGCGCTACGTCCGCGTGTACGGCACCGCCAGGGGCACCGAGTACGGCTACTCGCTGTATGAGTTCCAGGTGTTCGGCGGCGGCGCCTCGACGCCGAGCCCGACGCCGACGGCCACCCCGACCGCGACCGTGACCCCGACGGCGTCTCCGGGCGGGAGTTTCGTCGTGGCGGCGGCCGGTGACATCGCCGAGCAGTGCACCTCGAGCTCTGGCTCCTGCGCCCACCCCAAGACCGCGGCGCAGGTCAAGGCGATGAACCCCGAGTTCGTCATCACGATGGGCGACAACCAGTACGACGACGCCCGCCTGTCGGACTTCCAGAACTACTACGACAAGACGTGGGGCGCCTTCAAGAGCAAGACCCGCCCGGCCGTCGGCAACCACGAGACCTACGACCCGGCGGGCGTCTACGCCGGATACAAGGCCTACTTCGGCTCCGCGGCCACCCCGCAGGGAAAGACCTACTACAGCTACGACCGGGGCAACTGGCACTTCATCGCCCTCGACTCCAACTACTTCGACCAGACGGCCCAGATCAACTGGCTCAAGGCGGACCTGGCCGCCAACACCAGGGGGTGCGTCGCTGCCTACTGGCACCACCCGCTGTTCAGCTCCGGTGAGCACGGCAACGACCCGGTGAGCAAGCCGGTCTGGAAGATCCTCTACGACGCCCGCGCCGACCTGGTGCTCAACGGACACGACCACCACTACGAGCGGTTCGCCCCGCAGAATCCCGACGCCCAGGCCGACCCCAACGGGATCGTTGAGATCCTCGGGGGCATGGGCGGGGCCTCGCCGTACAAGATCGAGAACGTCCAGCCCAACAGCCAGAAGCGGCTGGTTGACACCTACGGCGTGCTCAAGATGAACTTCGCCCCCGCCTCGTTCTCCTGGCAGCTGATCGGGACGGACGGCTCCGTCAAGGACACCGGCCCCACCTACGCCTGCCACTAGATGTACATCTCGGCGAACGGCCGGACCGCGGACGGAACCCGTCCGCGGTCCCGGCTCTCCTGGGCGGTTCCCGGGAACGTGCTCGCGCTCGGGGCGGTCAGCCTGGTCACCGACGTCTCCTCGGAGATGGTCACCGCCGTGCTCCCGCTCTACCTGACCCTCTTCCTCGGGCTGAACCCGCTGCAGTTCGGGCTGCTCGACGGCCTCTCCTTCGGAGTGACCGCGCTGGTCCGCCTCGCCGGAGGCAACCTCGCCGACCGGTGGCAGCGGCGCAAACTCGTCGCCGGGATCGGGTACGCGCTCTCGGCGCTGTGCAAGCCGGCCCTGCTCGCCGCGGGCGGCTCGGTCACGGCGCTGGGCGCGGTGATCGCGGTCGACCGGACGGGCAAGGGACTGCGCACGGCCCCGCGTGACGCGCTGATCTCGCTGAGCGCGCCACCGGACGAGCTCGGACGGGCCTTCGGCACGCACCGCGCGATGGACACCCTCGGCGCGCTGCTCGGCCCACTGGTGGCGTTCGCCGTTCTGACGGGCACCGGCGGGGCCTACGACGCGGTGTTCGTGGTCAGCTTCTGCGTCGCCCTGCTCGGCGTGCTGCTGCTGGTCATGTACGTCCGCGACCGGCGCGCGCCGCTACCGGGGACCGGTCAGGCCACCTCGCCGCGCGCCGCGCTGGGGCTGCTGCGCGATGCGGCGTTCCTACGGGTGTGCGTCGTGGCCGCCGCCCTCGGCTTGGTCACGGTCGGCGACGCGTTCGTCTACCTGCTGCTGCAGAAGCGCGGCGGAATCGGCGCCGAGTACTTCCCGCTGCTGTCGATCGGCACGGCCGCGGCCTATCTGCTGCTGGCCGTGCCCGTGGGGCGGCTCGCCGATCGGCTGGGGCGGGTGCCGGTCTTCCTGGCCGGGCACGCCGCCCTGGCCGCCGCCTACCTCGTGCTGCTGGGCCCCGGATGGCCGGTCGCCGTGCTGGCCCTGCTCGGCGCCTTCTACGCCGCGACCGACGGTGTGCTGATGGCCGTCGCGGGGCCGATGCTCCCGGCCCACCTGCGCACCAGCGGCATGGCCCTGCTCCAGACCGGCCAGGCGACGGCCAGGCTGCTGTCCTCCGCCCTGTTCGGCGCGGTCTGGACGGTGTGGGGAAGCACCTGGGGACTGTCCGTCATGGCGGCCGGGCTCGCGCTCTGCGTACTCGGCACCTGGTTCGCGTTGAGGAGACACTCGTGATCCCGTTCCGGCCACCGGCGCGACGGGGGACCGCCCCCCGGCACACGGCGAGGAGACGCCCATGACCCCGCTCAGGCGCCTGACGGTGCTGCTGGCCGCCGTCGCCGTCCTCGGCGGCACGGCGGCCGGTTACACGGCCTGGGCCGCGCGCCGGGACACCGCCGCCGCCTCCGTTTCCGCCCCGGTCACGGCGGCGGGGGCGAAGGCGGGGGATGGGGCGGCGGGCGGCGCGCCCGGGGCCGGGCGGCTGCTGTTCCGTACGGCCCGCGGCCAGGTCGCCGGGGTGCCGCAGGACGACCCCGCGGCGGCCCCCGTCCCCCTGGGCCTGACCTGTAACAGGTTCTCCACGGCGGGCGGCACGTCGGTCTGCCTCGTCGCCAGGCCGGGGGCGCTGGTCACCACGGACGCGGTGATCCTCGACCGGTCCCTAAGGGAGACCCGCCGGATCAAGCTGGCCGGGATCCCGAACCGGGCCAGGGTCTCGCCGAGCGGCCGGATGGTGTCGTGGACCGTGTTCGTCACCGGTGACTCCTACAGCGACGGGAAGTTCTCCACCTGGACCGGCATTCTCGACACCCGCACCGGCTACGCCGTCACCAACATCGAGGACATCCCGCTCACCCTGAACGGCCGCCGCTACCACGCGCCGGACGTGAACTACTGGGGGGTCACCTTCGCCGCCGACGACAACCGCTTCTACGCGACCGTCGCCACCGGCGGGAAGACCTACCTCGTCGAGGGCGACTACGGCCGATGGCGGGCGCGGACCCTCAGGGAGAACGTCGAGTGCCCGTCGCTGTCGCCGGACGGGACCCGCCTGGTGTTCAAGAAACGGGTCTCCTCCGACCCCCGGAGGATGTGGCGGCTCCACCTGCTGGAGCTGTCCACGATGAAGGAGACGCCGCTGGCCGAGACCGCGAACGTCGACGACCAGGCGGCCTGGCTCGATGAGCGCACGGTGATGTACGCCAGGGGCGGGGACGTCTGGTCGGTCCCCGCCGACGGCTCGGGCGCCCCGGTCCCGCTGGTGCGGGGGGCATCCTCCCCGGTGGCCACGCGGTGAGCGCCGTACGGCACGCCCGTCTCGACCTGGACGCGCCCGTCGGGCGCTACCTGCCCGAGCTGATTCCGGGGGAGCGCGGCGAGAAGATCACGGTGCGGATGCCGCTCAACCACATCAGCGGGATCGCCGACTACATCCTCTACGCCTTGTCCGCCTGGGAGAAGAGAAGGGTGGGTTCGGCGAGGATGTCCCGGCCCATCTCGCTCTTGTAAATCTCGTCGACGCTGCCAAACCGGGCCTCGGAGTAGTCGAACCCGAGGAGGGACGCGGCTCGCCGGACCGTGGCCTCGTCCGGTCCTTCAATCTCGACGAAGGTTGACAGGCCGGGCCAGGTGTCGATGTCGAAGGTGACGTCGTCCAGGCTCCACTCCTCCCGATGTCTCACCTGAGCCTGCCAAAGAGGGCATTCGGGTGCGTCCCCTGAGAAGAGCCCCGGGGACGTCTTGCGGATGAGCGTGGTTACCCTGCGTGGCAGGTGAAAAGCCCTCCACGCCGTTTTCACTGGCCGGTATGCGGCTCCGTTCCGGGGGTCGTCGTCCTTGCGAAGGAACGGCGGATCATCCGGGATGGGGAGGCCGGGGACGAGGTGGATTGCGATCGTGAAGGGGTCGTGTTTCCGATCCAGTCGTGTTTCCGACTTCAGGGAGATAGCGGACGATGAATTTCGCACGGCGTTCCCAACGTGGGCTCATGATCGTTGGACTCGGGTTGAGTGCGGTGCTCGTGGCGGGTGCCGTCGCGCCCGCCGAGGCGGCCGGGCCGGAAACGGGGCAGCCGCCCGCGACGGCGGTGGCGGCGCCACCGGGGTCCGGCCCGGTGGCGCCATCGGCGCTTGACCGCCAGGCGCTCAAGAAGACCCTCGCGGCGATCCACGAGGCGGGCATGTACGGCGTCTACTCCGGTGTGCGGGACGGTGAGGCGGCCTGGGACGGGGCGGCCGGGACCGCTGACCTGGACACCGGCCGCCCCGTCAGGGCGGGGATGCTCCACCGGATCGGCAGCATCACCAAGTCCTTCACCTCGGTCGCGATCCTTCAGCAGGTGGAGCGGGGACGTGTCGATCTGGATGCGCCCGTCGCGCGCTACCTGCCGAGGCTGCTGCCGCCGGAGCTCGGCCAGAAGGTCACGGTGCGGATGCTGCTCAACCACACCAGCGGCATCGGCGACTACGTCCTCGGCGCCTTCCCCTCCCTGGCGCAGGGGTCGGCCGCGAGCCTGGACGACAACCGCTTCCGCGCCATCCCGCCGGGGGAACTGGTGAGGTTTGGCCTCGAGGCCCCGCGGACGGGGGAGCCGGGAGAGCGCTGGTCCTACTCCAACACCAACTACATCATCGCCGGGCTGCTGCTGGAGAAGGTGACCGGAACAGGGGCGGAGTCGTACATCACTCGGAATGTCATTCGCAGGGCAGGGCTGCGTGACACCTCTTTCCCGCGCACGCCGTTCATTCCGGGGCCGCATTCCAAGGCGTATGAGTCGTTCTACGGGTTCATCGACCCGCCGCGTGACTACAGCGTCTACGACATGTCGTGGGGAGGTACGGCGGGCGCGATCGTCTCGACGATGGACGACCTCGACCGCTTCTATCGGGCGCTGCTGACCGGCAAGCTCATCGGTCCCGCGCAGCTCACCCAGATGCAGACCACGGTGCCGGTCACCGACGCCCAGGGCAACGTCCTGATCAACTACGGCCTGGGCATCTACGCCCAGGACCTGCCCTGTGGCCGGTTCTGGGGCCACGACGGAGCGGTGTTCGGCATGGGCACCTTCTCCCTGTCCAGCCAGGACGGCCGCCGCCAGCTCTCCCTCGGGATCAACCTGATGAAGTACCAGCGCTTCGACGACAACGGCGTCCTGCAGCCGCACCCGATCGACTACGCGCTCGGAGCCCACATGGTCCAGGCCCTGTGCGGACCCGGCGCGACCCTGGCGAAGGGCACCTCCATCGTGCCCTTCCCGACCCAGCAGGTCCTCGTCAAGCGGTAGTCGGCGGGCGCGTCATACCCGCCGGCCGTACGGTGATACGTACGGTTGACCCCGTCCGGCGACGGTAGGACCTGCGGGGTAACGCCGGATCGTTCGTGAAGGGGAGGAGGGAGGCGCTGTGGATTGCGACGATCACAGTGTCCTTCTTCCGACCTGAGGAGACAGCGGGCGATGACCTTCGCATGGCCTTCCCGATGCAAGTGCGTGATCGTCGGACTCGGACTGGGCACGGTGCTCGTGACGGGGGTCGTCGCGCCCCCCGTCGCGTCCGCGGCCACGGCCGACACCGGTCCGGCGTCCCCCTCCGCCACCGATCCGGCCTCCCCGGCCGCGCTCGACCGCCAGGCGCTCGGCAAGACCCTGGCGGCGGTCCGCGAGGCGGGCATGTACGGCGTCTACTCCAGCGTGCGGGACGGCGAGGCGGCCTGGAGCGGGGCGGCCGGAATCGCCGACGTGCGCACCGGCAGACCGGTGCGGCCCGGGATGCTCCATCGGGTCGGCAGCGTCACCAAGTCCTTCACCGCGGTGGCGATCCTCCAGCAGGTCGAGCGGGGGCGTGTCGACCTGGACGCGCCCGTCGCCCGCTACCTGCCCGGCCTGGTCCCGGGGGAGCTCGGCCGGCAGATCACGGTGCGGATGCTGCTCAACCACACCAGCGGCATCGGCGACTACGTCGAGGGAGCCTTTCCCTCCCTGACCCAGGGCTCCACCGCGAGCCTGGACGACAACCGGTTCCATCACTTCTCTCCCGAGGAGTTGGCGAGGTTCGGCCTCGAGGCCCCGCGGACGGGGGAGCCGGGACAGCACTGGTCCTACTCCAACACCAACTACATCATCGCCGGGTTGCTGCTGGAGAAGGTGACCGGTGAACCGGCGGAGCAGTACATCACCCGCAACGTGATCCGCAGGGCCGGGTTGCGCGACACCTCCTTCCCGCGCACGCCGTCCATCCCGGGGCCGCACTCCAAGGCGTACGAGTCGTTCTATGGGCTCATCGACCCGCCGCGTGACTACAGCGTCTACGACATGTCGTGGGGAGGCACCGCGGGCGCGATCGTCTCGACGATGGACGACCTCAATCGGTTCTACCGGGCACTGCTCGGCGGTGGCCTCCTGCCTCCGGCGCAGCTCGCCCAGATGCTGACCACGGTGCCGGTCACCGACGACCAGGGCAATGTCCTGATGAACTACGGTCTGGGCATCTACGCCCAGGATCTGCCCTGTGGCCGGTTCTGGGGCCACAACGGAGGAGTGTTCGGCATGGGCACGTTCTCCCTGTCCAGCCAGGACGGCCGCCGCCAGCTCTCCCTCGGGATCAACTTGACGGAGTACCAGCGCTTCGACGACAACGGCGATCTCTCGCTGCATCCGATCGACCGCGCGCTCGGAGCCCACATGGTCCAGGCCCTGTGCGGGGCCGGCACGCACCTGGCGAAGGGCACCCCGTTCGTGCCCCTCCCACTCCAGCGGCTCCTCGTCAAAAAGTAGCCGTCCGAGCCCGACAACGGGGACGACGGCCTCGCAACCCCGGCGTCGGGTCGGCGGTGAAGTGCGAGGTGGCGACGCGGGCAGGGGGACCGTATGGCCCGGTGTGCCGCCGAGCCGTACACGGGGCCTTCGGCGCGCTCAGCGGTGGCGGCTGCGTTGCTTCCACTTCTTCCAGCGGGCCTTCCACCCCCGGTAACCGTGGTCCCCCTGGAAGCCGTGCCGCTCGCCGGGGCCGCCCGCCTGGTCACCGGCCCGCTCATCGGCCGGGTCCCCGGTCCAGTCGCCGCTGTGGCCGGTCTCGTCCCGATGATCTCCTCCGTGCTTCTGCTTCTCGGCCTCCAGGAGCTTGTCCATGCCGGGAGTGAAGCCACCGCCGAAACGCCCCATGTCCGGGTGGTGGAAGGAGGTGGGGGAGACGTCCCGCAGGGCCGACTCCATGGAGGAGACCCAGATGGGGCCGGGCAGGGAGGCGCCCTGCACCTGGCCGTAGTACTCGCCGCCGATCGTCACGTCGCGCAGCGGGTAGCGGTAGGACCCCCTGATGTCGCCCAGGCTGACCGCGGCGGCCAGATCCGGGGTGTACCCGGCGAACCAGGCCGAGGTGTAGCCGTTGTTCGTACCGGTCTTGCCCGCCGCGTCGCGCCCGATGTCCTGGCCCGTCATGGTCCCTTTCGTGAACACCCCGGACAGGACATGGTTCACCGCGTCGGCCACGCCGCGCTCGATCGCCTGCACACAGCTCGGCGGTACCGCGACGTGTGTGCCGTCCCGCTCGACGATGTCGACGATGCCCATCGGGTGGCAGTAACGGCCCCGCGCGGCGAACGCGGCGAACGCCCCCGCAACCGTCACCGGGTCCATCTCGTTCACCCCGAGGGTGAAGGTCGGCACCTCGCGGAGCGGCGTGCCGTCGGCGCGGGCCACCCCGAGTGCCCTGGCGGTCTTGACCACCTGGCACAGGCCGACCCTGCGCTCCAGCATCATGTAGAAGATGTTGACCGACTTCCAGGTACCGGTCGAGATGCTCTGCGGCCCCCCGCTGCCCTCGCCACTGGCGTTGAAGATCTCGGCGTTCGGGTCGTTCACCCGGTGTCCCTGGCAGTCGAAGTAGCCACCGGAGGGCACGAACCGGCCCGGGGTCATGAAGCCGTCGTCGAACCGCCAGCCCTTGCCGAGCGCGGTCGCCAGGGTGAACGCCTTGAACGTCGATCCCGCCTGGAACCCCTGTCCGCCGCCGTGCGCCACGTTCGCGGGCAGGTTGTAGGTGGTGCTGGGGCCGTTTTTGAGGTTGCCGGAGTTGACGCCGTACTTCTTGCTCGCCGCCATCGCCCTGATTCGCCCGGTTCCCGGCTCGATCATCGCTTCCGCCGCGACCTCGGTGTCCTTCGGCGAGACCCGGGAGGAGATGGCCCGCTGCGCCGCCCGTTGGGCCCGGGGGTCGAGGGTGGTCCGCAGCACGATGCCGCCCCTGGCCAGCAGGCGTTCCCGAGCGGCCCGGTTGTGGCCGAACGCCGGGTTGTTCACCAGCTCCCGGTGAACGTAGAGGCAGAAGTAGGGGTAGGCGCTCCCGGCGCACCCACCGGGCTCCGGCCTCATGTGGATGTTCAGCGGGCTGCGCTTGACGGCCTCGGCCTGGGCCACGGGGATGTTCCCCAGCTGGGCCATCCGGTCCAGCACGATGTCCCTGCGCTCCCGAAGGCGGCGCCTGCGCTGCGTGCCGAGCGACGGGTCCGTGGCGTACGGCGTCCGCACCGCGCCCGCCAGCGTCGCGGCCTGCTGCAGGGTCAGCTCCGAGGCGGAGACGGAGAAGAACCGCTGGGCGGCGGCCTCGACTCCGAACGCGCCCGCGCCGAAGTAGGCGATGTTGAGGTAGCGCTCCAGGATCTCGGCCTTGGTGTACTTGTTCTCCATCGCCAGCGCGTAGCGCAGCTCGCTGAGCTTGCGCCTGATGCTCGGCTCACGTGCCCTGTCCCGCTCCGCCTCGGTCTCCGCGCCCTCGACCAGGATGTTCTTCACCAGCTGCTGGGTGAGGGAGGATCCGCCCTGCCGTACCCCGCCCGCCTGGGTGTTGGTCACCAGGGCCCGCAGTGTCCCCTTGATGTCCAGGCCCGCGTGCTCGTAGAAGCGGGAGTCCTCGATCGCCACGATCGCCTCGCGCATGACCGGGGCGACCTGGTCGAGCTTCACGATCTTCCGGTTCTCCATGTAGAACTGGGCGAACTGCTTGCCGTTCTTGTCCAGGAGCACCGTCCGCTCGGGGAGCGGATCCTCACGCGGGCTGGGCGGAAGGTCGATGAAGGTGCGCGCGACCCTGTTGGTGGTGATGCCGGCGCCGCCGACCACCGGCAGGGCCGCCGCGGCGACCAGCAGCCCGCCGAGCACGCCGCAGGCCACCAGCCCGCTCGCGCACACGGCGAGGCCGCGCCTCACCTCGGATGATCGCAATGTCACGGATAGTAACGTGCGGCCGGATGACCAAGGACAAACACCCGGCCGTGAATCTTTACCCTTCCCGGACCTCTTCCCTGCTGACCTGCAGGCCCAGTGAGGCGAACTGTTCGAAGGGGCGGTGGTAGCCCCGCTCGATGTGGTGCACCCCGCGCAGCGTCGAGGTGCCCTCGGCCGCGGCGGCCGCCAGCACGGCGGAGAACCCGGCCCGGATGTCGGGCAGCGTCACGTCGGCGCCGCGCAGCTTCGACACTCCCCGCACGACCGCGGAGTGCTTGGCGTTGGTGTCGTGGTAGCGGCACGCGGGACCGCCGAGGCACACGTCGAAGACCTCGATCTCGCAGCCCATCTTCTGCAGCGCGGGCACGTAGACGAGGCGGTTCTCGAACACCGTCTCGTGCAGCACCGACATGCCCTGGGCCTGGGTGAACAGCACCATCAGCGGGGTCTGCCAGTCGGTCATGAACCCCGGATGCGTGTCGGTCTGCACCGCCGCGGCCCGCAGCCCGTCCGGCGCCGATGCCGACACGTAGTCGTCGGTGATGTCCATCTCCGCGCCCATCCTGGCGAGGGTGGTGATGGCGGTGACCAGGCGGTCCTGCGGGCACCCGTGCACCCGGACCTCGCCACCGGTGATCAGACCGGCCGCGAGGTAGGAGAACGCCTCGATCCGGTCACCGTTCAGCCAGGTCGAGGCGCCGCGGAGCCGCTCGACGCCCTCGATCACGATGCGCCGGTCCGGGCTGAGCTCGATGCGCGCGCCCATACGCTGCAGGAACAGGGCGAGCTCGACCACCTCCGGCTCCATGGCCGCGCCCTTGAGGACGGTCTTGCCCTCCGCGAGCACCGCCGACATCAGGATCGTCTCCGTCGCGCCCACGCTCGGGTACGGCAGCTCGATCCGGGTGCCGCGCAGCCGCTTCGCCTTCGCGTAGACCCCGGTGTCGCTCACCTCGACCTCCGCGCCCATCGCGCGCAGCGCCTCGACGTGGAAGTCGACCGGCCTGCGCCCGATCGGGTCACCGCCGACCAGCGGCACGAAGGCCTCGCCCGCCAGGTGCAGCAGCGGGCCCAGCATCAGGATCGGGATCCGGTTGAGGCCGGTGAACGCCGCGGGGACATGCGGATTGATCTTCTCTCCCTGGGAGACGCTGATCTCACGAGGGGTGATCTCCACGTTGATGCCGAGAGCCCGCAGCATCTGCGCGGTGATCCCGACCTCGCCCACGTCGGGGGCGTTGTGGATCGTGCTCTCACCGAGGCCGAGCATCGCGGCGACCATGTGTTTGGACACGGCGTTCTTGGACCCGCGGACCTCGACGTCGCCGCGGAGCGGCCCGGAGGGTTCGATCAGCCATACCTCTTCGTTCACCCGGACAGCGTAACGGGATTCGTCCTGACTCTCCGGGAAGACGACCCGGGATCGGTAACATCGGGCACATCAGTACAGACATCAGTACAGCGGGTAGGGGGATACTTTGCGGCACGCGCGCGACTTCGCCGTCACCGTTCTGGTGCTCGGCCTTCTCGGGGTGGTCGCCGGTGTCCTGTGGTCGCTGCTCGCGCCGCGCCCGCCGTACGTCATGACCGGGGAGGGGCCATTCCTGGCCGACCCCTCGACCCAGGCGCTCATCGCGGACGACGGCTGGTTCGCCGTGGTCACCGGCGCGATCGGGCTGGCCTGCGGCGCCGTCGGCTACAGCCTGTCGCGCAGGGGGCGCCCGCTCGCCGTCGTCCTCGGCCTCGCCGCGGGCGGCCTGCTGGCGTCCTACCTCGCGACGCTGGTCGGCGGAGCCGTCAACCTCGCCCCGGCGAGCATCACCGCCTCGGGCAAGGCCGTGTCCGTCTTCCCCGGCCCGCTCGCCCTGACCGCGCACGGTGTCATGTACGCGTGGCCCACGCTGGCCGTCGGTCTCTTCTTCGCCCTCGAGGGCATCGCGGGCTACCGCGACTCGCCGCTGCGCACCCCGTTCGGTGGCCAGGACCCCTACGGCCCGCTGTCCAGCTACGACATCAGCGACCGGTAGGCCGGCGGAAACAGGTCGGGCCTCCCGTCCCGCGCGGCCGTCACCCGGCGGTGGGCGGGTCACGGATCATCCGGGCGGGGGACACCGGATCACCCCGGCGGCGGGTTCGGCCGTCCCGGATGCCGGGCTACGGTCCCCTTCCATGAGAACGGCGAGATGGAAGTGGTTCGCGGCGGGGTTCGCGGTCGCGGCCCTGGCCCTGGCGGGGCTGGGCGTGCTGGTGTTCCTGCGGGCGGGCGCCACGCAGGAACGGCTCGACGGGCATCGCGAGAAGGCGGCCGCGCTGTTCCTTGAGGCGGACACGCTCAAGGAGACCGATCCCGGGCGGTACGACGAGGTGACGGGGGAGGCCGGGCGGTACACCGGGTTCGCCGAGGCCGACCAGCAGGAGTACGAGTCCCAGTTCACCGGCGCCCTGCTCCTTGGTTCGGGGGCCGCCGCGTGCCTGGCCGGATGCTTCGTGCTGTACCTCTCCAACGTCGGCCGCCGCTCCCGGAGCCCGGAGCCCGCCGGTGGAGTCGGGGTCGGGGGCGTCGGCGACCGGTTCGGCCGTCACTGACCACCCCGGTGCCGGTCAGCTGAACGTGGGCCTGCGGCCGCCGTGGCCGGTGGCCCGCTCGAAGGCGTGGGCCAGGCGCAGCACGCCCAGGTCGTCGAACGGGCGCCCGACGATCTGCACGCCGACCGGGAGCCCGTCCCGGGTGAAGCCGCACGGCACGGAGATCGCCGGAGCGTGCAGCACGCTGATCCAGTAGGCAGAGCGCATCCACGCCAGGTAGTCGGGCAGCGGCTCCCCGTTGATCTCCGAGACGTACGGCTCGCCGACCGGGAACGGCGGCACCTGGCTGACCGGCGCCAGCAGGAAATCATGGGCGCCGAAGAACCTGTCCATCCGCCGGTAGAGGCCGCTGCGTAGCCGTTCGGCCCTGGCCAGGTCGGCGCCGGTCAGGCCGAGGCCCTGCTCGACGTTCCAGCGCACGTTGGCGCCGAGCCTGTCCTGGGGCATGCCGCTGTAGGACAGCGCGTAGTACCACGCCCGGTAGATCCGGAAGGCCTCCTCGGCATCCGACAGGTCCAGCCTGACCTGTTCGACCCGGGCGCCGAGGCCCGCGAGCACCGCGGGGGCGTCCGCGGTGACCCGCGCGGTCTCCACGTCCACCGGCAGCTCGCCCAGGTCCGGGCTCCATGCCACCCGCAGTCCCGTCAGGTCCGTCTCCAGCGGCTCGGCGAAGACCGCGCCGCTCTGGGGGATCGACAGGGGGGAGGCGGCGTCGAAGCCGGAGAGCACGCTCATCAGCAACGCCAGGTCCGCCACGGTGCGGGCCATCGGCCCCGGCACGCCGAGGGTGAACCACGCGGCGGTCGGCGAGGGGGAGGGCACCCGTCCCGGGGTCGGGCGCAGCCCGACCACGTTGCAGAAGGAGGCCGGGTTGCGCAGTGAGCCGCCCATGTCCGAGCCGTCCGCGAGCGGGACCATCCCGGCCGCCAGCGCGGCCGCGGCTCCACCGCTGCTGCCTCCCGCCGACCTCGACAGGTCGTAGGGATTGCGGGTCACACCGAACAGTTCGTTCACCGTGTGGGAACCGGTACCGAACTCGGGGGTGTTCGTCTTGCCGACCGTGATCGCCCCGGCCTCGCGCATCCGCCGTACGACGAGGGAGTCACGGAGGGGGACGTTGTCGGCGAACAGCGGCGAGCCGTACGTGGTGCGGATCCCCGCGGTCTCCGTCAGGTCCTTGTGCGCGACCGGCAGCCCGTGGAGCGGTCCGCGCCAGTGCCCCCGCGCCAGGTCGCGGTCGGCCTCACCCGCCTCCGCCAGCGCGCGCTCGGCCGTCAGCGTGACGATCGCGTTGACGCGCGGGTTGATCTCTTCGATTCGGTCCAGGTGCGCCTGGAGCAACTCGACCGCGCTGACCTGCCCGGTCCGCAACAGCTCCAGCATCTCGACAGCGGTCAGGTAAAACATCTGCTCTCCCGATCACGTACGGCCCCTCAGCCCGAGTCTCGCCGAAGTCATGGCGCGGACGCGTCGGCAACCCTCGATCTCACAACTTGCCGATGGGGGCGGTGGTCGCCTGCGTCAGCCGTACCAGCTCGGCGGGGGCCGTCTCGATCTGCAGCCCCCTGCGTCCGGCGGAGAAGTAGATCGTCCCGAACTCCAGGGCCGAGGCGTCGATCACGGTCGGCAGCCGCTTGCGCTGCCCCAGCGGGCTGATCCCGCCGACCACGTAGCCGGTGACCCGCTCAACCTTGGCCGCCTCGGCCATGGCGGCCCGCTTGCTTCTCAGCGCCGCCGCGAAGGCCTTCAGGTCCAGTTTGCCGGAGACCGGCACGACCGCGACCGCGAGACCGCCGTCGACCTCGGCCACGAGCGTCTTGAAGATCTGCTCGTACGGCACACCGAGCGCGTCGGCCGCCTCCTCGCCATAGGCCTGGGCGTTTGCGTCGTGTTCGTAGGGATGGAGGGTGAAGTCGACCTTGGCCTGGGTCAGCGCGACCGTCGCCGGGGTTCCCTGGCCGCCCTTGTTCCTGCTCTTGCTCACAGGGCGAGTGTAGTGGCCGGATAAAATCTACAATGTAAAGGGCGTGTCCGGATGGTGGACGGAACGAGAGCGGGTGCGGGACCTCCGTAGACTAGACGGGTGATTTCTCGTACCGACCTGCGCGGGGCCCTGCCGAAGGACCTCCGCGCCGTGCTGCCCCGTGCCGATCTCGACGTCGAAACCGCCCTGGACAAGGTGCGGCCGATCTGCGAGGACGTGCATCATCGTGGTGTGGCGGCCGTGCGGGAGCTCACCGCCAGGTTCGACGGCGTCGAGCTTGAGTCCACCAGGGTGCCCGCCGGGGCGATCGCCGGGGCGCTGGAGGACCTCGACCCGAGGATCAGGGCCGCGCTTGAGGAGTCGATCCGCCGCGCCCGCCTCGTCCACCGCGACCAGCGGCGCACCGACGTCACCACCCAGGTCGTGCCGGGCGGAACCGTCACCGAGCGCTGGGTCCCCGTCGAGCGCGTCGGCCTGTACGTCCCGGGCGGCCGGGCGGTTTACCCCTCCAGCGTCGTCATGAACGTCGTCCCCGCCCAGGAGGCCGGGGTCTCCTCACTGGCCGTCACCTCGCCCGCCCAGCGGGAGTTCGGCGGGCTGCCGCACCCGACGATCCTGGCCGCGTGCGCCCTGCTCGGGGTCGAGGAGGTCTACGCCGTCGGCGGCGCCCAGGCGGTGGCGATGTTCGCCTACGGCACCGAGGAGTGCGAGCCGGTCACCATGGTCACCGGCCCCGGCAACATCTGGGTCGCCGCGGCCAAGCGCCTGCTCAAGGGCGTCATCGGCATCGACTCCGAGGCGGGGCCCACCGAGATCGCGATCCTCGCCGACGCGACCGCGGACCCGGTGCACGTCGCCGCGGACCTGATCAGCCAGGCCGAGCACGACACGATCGCCGCCTCCGTCCTGGTCACCGACTCCGCTGAGCTGGCCGATGCCGTCGAGCGCGAGTTGCCGGGCCAGGTGGCGGCGACCAAGCACGGCGAGCGCGTCGCCGAGGCCCTGTCGGGGCGCCAGTCGGGCATCCTGCTGGTCGACGACATGGAGGCCGGGCTGCGGGTCGTCGACGCCTACGCCGCCGAGCATCTGGAGATTCACACCGCTGACGCGGCCGCGCTCGCCGCTCGGGTGCGCAACGCCGGAGCGATCTTCGTCGGTGCCTACGCGCCCGTCTCGCTCGGCGACTACCTCGCGGGTTCCAACCACGTGCTGCCGACCGGCGGTTGCGCCTGTCACTCCTCGGGTCTGTCGGTGCAGACCTTCCTGCGTGGCATCCACGTCGTCGACTACAGCCGCGAGGCCCTGGCCGAGGCCGCCGCGCACGTGTGCGTCCTGGCCGACGCCGAGGACCTGCCCGCGCACGGGGCCGCCGTCCGTGCCAGGTTCGACTGGGAGATCCCCGCATGAGGCTCGAGGACCTGCCCATCCGCGACGACCTGAGGGGGCGCTCGCCGTACGGCGCGCCCCAGATCGACGTCCCGGTGCGGCTCAATACCAACGAGAACCCCTACGGGCCCTCCGCGGCGCTGGTCGCCGACCTGGCGGAGGCCGTACGCCGCGACTCGGGAGAGCTCAATCGCTATCCCGACCGCGATGCCGTCGAGCTGCGCCGGGAGCTGGCCGACTATCTGGGCCACGGCCTGACTTTCGAGCGCGTCTGGGCCGCGAACGGCTCCAACGAGGTGCTCCAGCAGATCCTGCAGGCTTTCGGCGGTCCCGGGCGCAGCGCGCTCGGCTTCGAGCCCTCCTACTCGATGCACCCGATCATCACCACCGGGGCGTCGACCGAGTGGATCTCCGGGGCGCGTGAGGACGACTTCGGGATCGACCCGGACAAGGCCGTCGCCACGATCGAGGAGCACCGGCCCGCGGTGGTCTTCCTGACCTCGCCGAACAACCCGACCGGCACCGCGCTCGACCCGGCGGTGATCGCCAGGATCGTCGAGGCCGCGCCCGGCATGGTCATCGTGGACGAGGCCTACTTCGAGTTCGCCCGCACCGGCACGCCGTCGGCGCTGACCCTGCTGCCGGACAACCCCCGGCTCATCGTCACGCGAACCATGTCCAAGGCCTTCGCCATGGCGGGCACCCGGCTCGGCTACCTCGCCGCGCATCCTGCGGTGATCGAGGCGCTGCTGCTGGTGCGGCTGCCGTACCACCTGTCGACGCTCACCCAGGCGGCGGCGCGTGTGGCGCTCGCCCACCGGGCCGAGCTGCTCGGTACCGTCGACGCGCTGCGCGCCGAGCGTGACGCGACGGTCGGGTGGCTGCGGGCCAGGGGGCTCGAGGTCGCCGACTCGGATGCCAACTTCGTATTGTTCGGCCGCTTCCCCGACAGACACGCCGTCTGGCAGGGCATGCTCGAGCGCGGGGTGCTGATCCGCGAGGTCGGGCCGCCCGGATGGCTGCGTGTTTCCATCGGAACGGCTGAGGAGATGGCGGCCTTCCGCGCCGCCCTGGAAGGAACCCTGTGAGCAGTCTTGCCGGAGCCGAGTCCACCCGGCGCCTCGGTCGTGTCGAGCGGGCGACCAAGGAGACGTCCGTGCTGGTCGAGGTCAACCTCGACGGCACCGGATACGTCGACGTGTCCACCGGGGTCGGGTTCTACGACCACATGCTGAACCAGCTGGGCAAGCACGGCCTGTTCGACCTGACCGTGAAGACCGAGGGCGACCTGCACATCGACTCGCACCACACGATCGAGGACACCGCGCTCGCGCTGGGCGCCGCGTTCCGCGAGGCCTTGGGCGACAAGTCGGGCATCAGGCGTTTCGGTAGTGCATCGTGCCCGCTGGACGAGGCCCTCGCGCAGGTCACGGTCGACCTGTCCGGCAGGCCGTACCTCGTGCACACCGAGCCCGAGGGCATGGCCCCGATGATCGGCCCCGAGTACGACACGACGATGACCAGGCACATCCTGGAGTCGTTCGTCGCACAGGCCGCGATCTGCCTGCACGTTCACGTGCCCTACGGCCGCAACGCGCACCACATCGTGGAGGCGCAGTTCAAGGCCCTGGCCAGGGCGCTGCGGGAGGCCTCGGAGCCCGACCCCCGCGCCACCGGGGTGCCGAGCACGAAGGGCGTCCTGTGACCGTCCGGCCGGTGGAGGGGCAGACGTGAGCGACAACTGGACGGCCGTCGCGATGGCCTTCGTCGCCCTCTTCCTGGTCGGCGGGATCGTTTCCTTCCTCAAGCAGGGGCTCAAGATGGGCGCGGTGCTGCTCGCCGTGCTCGCGGCCATGGCGACTACCGCGGCGGTGCTCTGGTGGTGAACGTAACGGTTCTTGACTACGGATCGGGCAACCTCCGGTCCGCGGAGCGGGCCCTGGCCAGGGTCGGCGCCGACGTCACGGTGACCTCCGACTACACGCAGGCGATGGAGGCCGACGGCCTCGTCGTTCCCGGCGTTGGCGCCTTCGCGGCCTGCATGGCCGGGCTGCGCGCCGTACGCGGTGACCAGATCATCGACCGCCGCCTGTCCGCGGGCAGGCCGGTCCTCGGCATCTGCGTCGGCATGCAGATCCTCTTCGAGACGGGCGTCGAACACGGCGTCACGACCGAGGGATGCGGCGAGTGGCCGGGCACCGTCGAGCAACTCGACGCGCCGGTCCTGCCCCACATGGGGTGGAACACCGTCAGCACTCCCGAGGGCACCGTGCTGTTCGAGGGGATCGACCCCGAGACGCGCTTCTACTTCGTCCACTCCTACGGCGTGCGCACCTGGGAGCTCAAGGCGGGCCCGGGGTTCACCGACCCGCTGGTCACCTGGTCGGAGCACGGTGTCCCGTTCGTCGCCGCGGTGGAGAACGGCCCGCTGATGGCCACCCAGTTCCACCCGGAGAAATCGGGCGACGCCGGAGCCCAGCTCCTCACCAACTGGCTGGGCACCCTCAAGTGAACCGTCACGCGAGCCCGCGGCCGAGCGTGCGGTGAACTCTTCGGTGAGCGGTCCATGAGCAGGGAGCGGGCAAGACGCAGGGCGGCACGCGAGGCCGAACAGGCCCGGCAGGCCGCCCTGCGCGCGGAGCGGGAGACCAGGCTGGCGCGGCGGCGTGAGCGCGTCGGACGTCTCACCGCGCTCCTGCCCGGCAGACCCGTCAGGATCGCCGTCCAAGGGGGCATCATGGCCCGCCGCCGCAGGGCGCAAAACGGCCTTGTGGCGGTCCTGTTCTTCATCGTGCAGGCCATCGCCTGGCTGCTGTGGTCCTCGTGGGCCGCACGGTTCGGCGTGTTCGTTCTCTCGGCACTCTTCGTGCCACTTTTCTTCACCCTTGTCTTCGACCGGAGGTCCTGATCAGATGTCGCTAGAGCTGCTGCCCGCCGTGGACGTCGCCGACGGCCAGGCGGTCCGCCTGGTCCAGGGGGCGGCAGGCACCGAGACCTCTTACGGCGACCCTCTCTCCGCCGCGCTCGCCTGGCAGGAGGCGGGCGCTGAGTGGATTCATCTGGTCGACCTCGACGCCGCCTTCGGCAGGGGGTCCAACCGTGAGCTGCTCGCCTCCGTGGTGGCCGCGCTCGACGTGAAGGTCGAGATGTCCGGCGGCATCCGCGACGACGCCTCGCTGGAGGCGGCGCTGGCCACCGGCTGCCGTCGCGTCAACATCGGCACCGCGGCACTGGAGAACCCCGCCTGGTGCTCCAGGATCATCTCCGAGTACGGCGACCGCATCGCGATCGGCCTGGACGTGCGCGGCACCACCCTCGCCGCGCGTGGCTGGACAGAGGAGGGCGGCGACCTGTGGGAGGTGCTGGAGCGCCTCGAGCGCGACGGCTGCCCGCGCTACGTCGTCACCGACGTCACCAAGGACGGCACCCTGCGCGGCCCCAACCTCGACCTGCTCCGCGAGGTCTGCGCCCGCACCGACAAGCCGGTGGTCGCCAGCGGCGGCGTCTCCTCGCTGGAGGACCTGCGCGCCCTGGCGGAGCTGGTCTCGATCGGCGTCGAGGGCGCGATCGTCGGCAAAGCTCTGTACGCCCAGGCGTTCACCCTTGAGGACGCCCTGGCCGCGGTGAGCCGACCGGTCACGTGACACCTGAGGAGCGCCACGTGAGAGAGCACACGCTGAGCCGCCGCTCGGGTTCCCGGGTGTTCAGCGGCGGCGTCTGGGAAGAACGGTACGGCTACGCCCGCGCGGTCGTTGCGGGTCCCTGGGTGATCGTCTCGGGGTGCACCGCCACGGTCGGCGGTGAGGTCCTGCACGTCGGCGACGCCTACCGGCAGTCGCTGACCGCCTTCGGCGTCGCGCTCGACGCCATCGAGAAGGCGGGCCTGTCCCGGGGGGACGTGGTCAGGGTCCGTTACTTCGTCGTCGACGACGACCACTACGACGAGGTCGGCAGGGCGCACGCGGAGCTGTTCGGCGAGGTCCGTCCCACCTGCACGGGCGTGCGGGTCGCGGGCCTGATCGACCCGCGCATGCTGGTCGAGGCCGAGGTCGAGGCATACCGCGAGTCGGGCCGGGAACGCCGGCAGTGAGGAGTTTTTGGTGAGTGTCGCGGTACGAGTGATCCCCTGCCTGGACGTGGACGCCGGGCGGGTGGTCAAAGGCGTCAATTTCGAGAACCTCCGTGACGCGGGAGACCCCGTCGAGCTGGCCCGCCGCTACGACGCGGAAGGGGCGGACGAGCTGACGTTCCTGGACATCACGGCCTCCAGCTCCGACCGGTCCACGATGTACGACGTGGTCCGCAGGACCGCCGAGCAGGTCTTCATCCCGCTGACCGTCGGCGGGGGAGTGCGCTCGGTCGAGGACGTGGACAAGCTGCTGCGGGCGGGCGCGGACAAGGTCGGGCTGAACACCGCGGCGATCGCCAGGCCCGAGCTGCTGACCGAGGCGTCCCAGCGGTACGGCGCGCAGTGCATCGTGCTGTCGGTCGACGCCCGGCGTGTCGTCGACGGGCCGCCGACGCCGTCCGGCTTCGAGGTCACCACCCACGGCGGGCGCCGAGGTACCGGCATTGACGCCGTGGAGTGGGCCCAGCGTGGTGCCGAGCTGGGCGCGGGAGAGATCCTGCTCAACTCCATGGACGGCGACGGTACCCGTGACGGTTACGACCTGGAGATGATCCGGGCCGTGCGGGCGGTGGTCTCGGTGCCGGTGATCGCCAGTGGCGGCGCCGGGGCGCTGGCGGACTTTCCGCCGGCCATCGAGGCGGGCGCGGACGCGGTGCTGGCGGCGTCGGTGTTCCACTTCGGGCAGCTCAAGATCGGTGAGGTGAAGGACGCGTTGCGTCAGGCGGGGCATCCGGTTCGCTGAGGGTGTCGTTGTGCGGTGCTGAGGGGCGTCGTGCGGAGGCGAGGGTGAAGCAGGCTCCGGCCGTCTTGGTTTTTTGCCGGATAATCCGCCACGGATCGAGTGGTTATGCTGGAGGGCATGACCGCCTTGGCGCCAACCAGCACAGCACCTGACCTGTCGTTCCTGCTGGACCATACCGGCCATGTCCTGCGGACTCGGATGTCGGCGGCGCTCGCCGAGATCGGGCTCACGGCCCGCATGCACTGTGTGCTGGTCCACGCCCTGGAAGAGGAGCGCACCCAGATCCAGCTCGCCGAGATCGGTGACATGGACAAGACCACGATGGTGGTGACGGTCGACGCCCTGGAGAAGGCGGGCCTCGCGGAGCGTCGCCCCTCCAGCGCGGATCGGCGGGCCCGGATCATCGCGGTCACCGAGGAGGGGGCGCGGGTCGCCGAGCGGAGCCAGGAGATCGTCGACCGGGTGCACGGGGAGGCACTGGCGGCACTTCCCGAGGACGAGCGGGAGGTCCTCCTGCGGGCCATGAACCGCCTGGTCACGGGCCATCTCGCCACTCCCGTCGAGAACCCTCAGGCGGTACGGCGGGCGCGTCAGCGGACAAAGTAGGTCCGAAAAAAACCGTCTATTACAAAACTATCTGCTACGGTCTCTCCTGTCGCCCTCATTCGACAGGAGAGATCCCATGTCCGCAACCCCTGTTCCTCCCGCGGTCCGGTCGCGCTGGCTCGCCCTCGGGGTGATCGCCACAAGCCTGCTGATGACCGTCCTCGACGGCAGCATCGTGACCGTGGCGATGCCCGCCATCCAGAACGACCTGGGCTTTTCCCCCGCGGGGCTGAGCTGGGTCGTCAACGCCTACCTGATCGCGTTCGGCAGCCTGCTGCTGCTGGCCGGACGGCTCGGCGACCTGGTCGGCCGCAAGCGCGTGTTCCTGGCCGGCACCGCGGTGTTCGTCGCGGCCTCGCTGCTGGCGGGCGTCGCCACCTCCCCCGAGATGCTGATCGCTGCCCGGTTCCTGCAGGGGGTCGGCAGCGCGGCGGCCTCTGCGGTCGGCCTGGGCATCCTCGTGACGTTGTTCACCGACCCGGGGGAGCGCGCGAAGGCGATCGCCGTCTTCAGCTTCACCGGCGCCGCGGGCGCCTCGATCGGCCAGGTGCTCGGCGGCGTCCTCACCGACGCCCTCAACTGGCACTGGATCTTCTTCATCAACCTGCCGATCGGGCTCGCGGCACTCGCGGCCGCCCTGCCCGTGCTGCCCGCCGACCGCGGGCTCGGTCTCGCGGCCGGAGCCGACGCGATCGGCGCCCTCCTGGTCACGGCCGGGCTGATGCTCGGCATCTACACCGTCGTCGGGGTCGAGGAGCACGGCTGGATCTCGGCGCCCACGCTCGGCCGCGGCGCCGTCGCCGTCGCCCTGCTCGTCGCATTCCTCGTCCGCCAGGCCACCGCGGGGACCCCGCTCGTGCCGTTGCGGATCTTCAGGTCGCGCAGCGTCTCCGTGGCGAACCTGGTCCAGGTCCTGATGGTCGCCGCGCTGTTCTCCTTCCAGATCCTCGTCGCTCTCTACCTGCAGAGGGTGCTCGGGTACGGCGCCGCGGAGACCGGCCTGGCGATGCTGCCCGCGGCCGTGGTCATCGGCGCGGTCTCGCTGGGCGTCTCCGCCCGGCTCAACGCCCGCTTCGGCGAGCGCAACGTCCTGCTGGCCGGGCTGGTCCTCCTGATCGGGGTCCTCGGGCTGCTCGCCCGCGTCCCCGTGCACGCGAACTACCTCGTCGACCTGTTGCCGGTGATGCTGCTCGCCGCGGGCTTCGGTCTCGCCCTTCCCGCGCTGACCACGCTCGGCATGTCCGGCGCGGGCGACGGCGACGCCGGGCTCGCCTCAGGACTGTTCAACACCACACAGCAGGTCGGCATGGCGCTGGGCGTCGCGGTGCTGTCCACCCTGGCGGCCTCCCGCACCGAAGGCCTGCTCGCGGACGGCGAGAGCCAGGCCGTGGCGCTGACCGGTGGCTACCGTCTGGCGTTCGCCGTCGGCGCCGGGCTCATCACCGTGGCCTTCGCCGTGGCGTTCTTCATGCTGCGCAGGCCCGCACGGGAGTCCGTTGCGGGACAAGAGGGACAGGAGAAGGACGAGGCCTCGGCCACCGCATCCGTCACGGTTGACTGACCTTACCGATGCCGGTTCGCGGGCACGGCCATTCAACCGGGCAACACTCACCTGTCAGGTGTTAGGCGTCGCCTGTCTTCCATCAAGGCGGACGCTCTGGTGTAGATCACCGCAGGTTCGTATCAATGGAGGGTGAATGCTTAGGAAACGCGCAATCGCCGCCCTGGCCGGACTGATCGCTGTGAGCGGAGGCATCGCGGCCCCGCCCGCACAGGCCGCCGTGGTACCCCGTCCCGACCACGTCGTCCTGGTGATGTTCGAGAACAAGGGCTACTCCCAGATCAACGGTAGCTCCAGCGCCCCCTACCTCAACTCACTCGCCTCCCAGGGGGCCAAGTTCACTCAGTCGTTCGCCGTCACCCACCCAAGCCAGCCCAACTACATCGCGTTGTTCTCCGGCTCGACGCAGGGGGTGACCGACGACAGTTGCCCGCGGAACTTCACCGGCAAGGCCAACCTCGGACGCCAGCTCATCGACGCCGGGCTGTCGTTCAAGGGCTACTCGGAATCCATGCCCTCCGACGGGTACACCGGCTGCTCAAGCGGAGCCTACCGCCGCAAGCACAACGCCTGGGTCGACTTCGACAACGTGCCGGCCGCGAGCAACGTGACGTTCGCCGCCTTCCCCGGCTCCAGCGGTTACAGCACCCTCCCCGCCGTCTCCTTCGTCACTCCCAACATGTGCAACGACATGCACGACTGCTCGATCAACACCGGGGACACCTGGGCCAGGAACAAGCTCGACGCCTACGCGCAGTGGGCCAAGACCCACAACAGCCTGCTCATCGTCACCTTCGACGAGAACGACGGCAGCAGCGGCAACCAGATCTTCACCGTGTTCGTGGGCCAGCACATCAAGCCCGGCGGTTACTCCGAGAACATCACGCACTACACCATTCTGCGGACGATCGAGGACGCGTACGGGCTGGCTCCCATCGGCAACGCGGCCGGAGCCACCCCGATCACCGACGCCTGGCAGTAGAACCCCGGGAGATCCAGGAGAGGAGCCGGAGCGCCCTGTTCGGGGCATGCCGGCTCCTTCAGAAGACGCGGAAGTGGTTGAACAGCTCGTACGAGACGTCCTCGGCCGCGAAGGCCCGCGCCTCGGAGCGTTTGACCGCCAGGTAGGCGGAGGAGCGAAGGGGGCCGAGGGCCTCCATCAGGACGTCGTCCGCCTCCAGGGCGTCCAGAGCCTCCTCCAGTGAGCGGGGCAGGCGGGGGACGCTGCCCTCGGGGAGCGTCGCCGGATCGACGCCGACGGCCTCGCCGGGGTCGAGTTTCCTGCGGATGCCGTCCAGGCCCGCGTGGATGACGGCGCCGAGCGACAGGTAGGGGTTGGCGGAGGAGTCGGAGGGCTTGATCTCCAGGTTGACCGACGCCTCCGCCGCCCCTCGCATGGGGGAGCAGATCCGCACCGCGGCCTCCCTGTTGTCCATGCCGTAGCAGGCGTAGGCGCTCGACCACATCCTCGGTGCCAGGCGCCGGAAGCTGTTCACCGAGCCACAGGTCAGCGCGGTGAGCGCGGGGAGGTGCGCGATGAGGCCGCCGATGAAGTGATAGGCCGTCGCCGACAGGCCATAGCGGTCGGAGGGAGCGCTGAACGCGTTGACCCGCAGCTCGGGATCCCACAGGGAGATGTGCAGGTGCGCGCCGTTGCCCGCCTGGTCGGCGATCGGCTTCGGGGCGAGGGAGGCCCACAGGGACATGCGGAAGGCGACGCCACGCACGGTCTCCCGGTAGATGACCTGGTTGTCTGCGGCGCGCATCGCCTGGGCGTGGCGGATGGACAGCTCCTGCTGCCCGTGACCGAGCTCGGGGTGGTAGTGCTCGACCCGCAGGCCCTGCGCCTGCAGGGCGCGGACCAGTCGCATGGCGTAGTCGTGAGCCTGGTCGAAGCCGGAGGTGGCGTAACAGAGGCTGTCGTCCACGGGGACGAGCCTGTCCCGCTCACCGTCCTGCCCCGGCACGCGGTGGCCCAGGGTGAACTCGGGCTCGTAGGCGGCGACCGCGACGAGACCCTCGCTCGCGAGGGCGGCGATGGCCTCGCGAAGGAAGGTGCGCGGGCACGCGGCCCACGGGGAGCCGTCGAGCTCACACAGATCCGACAGCATGGCCGCCGCGCCCGGGGCGTAGGGGAGGGCGACGAACGTGGCCGGGTCGGGGACGAGGCGGACCTCGCCGACGGGGCCGAGCCGCTCGACCTCCTGGAGCTGGTCGAGCATGTTCATCGCCATCATCGCCACGGTGTGCCCGATGCCCGAGCCGAGCCGTTCCGCCAGCCGGGACCGTGAGGTGGCCTTGCCGCGGATCACCCCGCCGTGGTCGGCGTACAGGAAACGGACCAGCTCGATCCCCTCGGTCTCGGCGCGTTCGAGAACACGCCGTTCCGCGGGGTCGAGCGGATGAACCCCGGTGACGCTGTAGCGATCTGCCATGCTCTCTGCGTAACACGTCCCCCGGGGGCAGGGGAAGCACATCGCACGACGACTCGGCGCCACGAGGGGTACGCGCTTCCGTGTGAAGCGGGCGGAAGCGCCGAAACAGGTCAAGGGTGGGGAAACCCCCCACCGATGGTCAGCTCAGCACTCGTGTGAAGAACAGAGACAGCTGGTCTGCCGCCCTCACGATCCCGTCGAAGACTCCGTTCACCGCGTTCGCCGCGTCGGCGGGCCTGGTGAACAGATAAAAGGCCACGAACGCCACCGCTACGTAGGTGGCGACCTTCTTGACCTGCATGGGGGCCTCCTGCTGTTCCAGTCCCAGCCGTTATACCCGGATTTTAATGATCTTTGGCATCTTCGGCCCGAGTGGCTCCCGGATTTTGACGATCATACCTGCCGTGCCCCCGCAATCCATTGCCGGATCGAAGGATTGACACGGGTCACCTCCGCAATGGTGCGGTGGCGAAGCGGTTCTGTCCAACCCTGATTGCCATATATACCGGTAGCGTTAGGGCGGACGGCAAGATCGTGCAGGTCGGGATCGATGCCGTGGGCAGCGGACGGACCCCGGCTGCCGGGGCGCCTCCGGCGGTCTGCGAACCGGCCGGGTGGTCATCGGCATCCGAAACGGCGCCGCCGCCGTGAAACCGGCCGACGGCGCCCGGTCCTCATGCCTCCGGCGATGTCGGCCCGCACTGCGCGGTGGTGGCACGCTCCACACGCACGCCGGACAGCCCGGTGTTCGCGGTCGTGGCGGGTTTTCCGGCCGCGGGGGGATTCGTGGTCGCGGCGGGCACTGTGGGCGTGGCGGGCCCCGTGGCCGCGGTCCGCCGGGACCGCGGGGACACGCGCGGGGAGCGCAGGGACAGCAGTACGGCCGCCGCCACCCCGGCCCAGAGCGCGCCCGCCACGCCCAGGGTGAGGGCATCGGGCCGCGTGAGCGGCTGGCCGCGCAGCGCCTGCCAGGTCACCAGGGCCATGAGTCCGGCGTAACCGGCTCCCGCGGTGAGCACCAGACGCAGGCGGACGGCCTGGTCGCGGATCCAGCTGAGGGCCAGGGCGAGCAGCGGCATGATCTGCAGGGCGTGCATGCCGACGAAGTGCGGGACGCGTAGGTCGCCGCCGGTCGTGCTCCAGCCGAGCACGGCCAGGCCGGGCCCTCCGTCGGGAACGCCGACGCCGTGGGCGCCGAGGACCGTGGGCGCGGCGTCGGCGAGCTGGGTGGCGGTCGGCGGGAGCATCAGGATGGCCACGCCGAGGCCGATGGCGGAGATGACCAGCCCGATGCGGATCGCCCAGGTGTCGGCTGGGTCGGCCCGGCGTTCGCGCAGCACCAGGACGGACGCCGCCAGGTTGGTGATCAGGAGGATCGCGATGGTGAAGCCCATGACGGCGTAGAGCGAGGAGTCCAGGAGGGTGGAGGCGTTGAAGTGGCTGCGCCGCCCCCGGATGACCTGGGCGATGATGATCGACATCTCGACGACGCTCGCGATCGCCAACACGGTGCCCAGCCACCAGCCCCAGCGCGGTGTCCGCCGCAGCAGGGAGAGGAGCCATGCCCAGGTCAGTCCGTAGGTCACAAAGGAAACGGTGAACTTCAGGGGTTTCGCCCAGATCGGCATGCCGTCGAGGAGGCGGTGGTCAAGGAGGAGGCCGCCGAACGAGATGATCGCCAGGACGGTCATGATCGCGGACAAGAGGAGGAGTGGGCGGTGCCAGCGGGCCATGAGGCGCCTTTCACATAGATAACGGATTTATCCGTTATCTATAGCTAAACTTAAGGAAGACCACAAGAGGAGGCAACGGTGCGGATGGCGGATCTGAGTCGGGTGACGGGTGTCTCCGTCCCGATGATCAAGTTCTATCTGCGTGAGGGGTTGCTCCCCAGCGGCGAGCGGACCAGTCCCAACCAGGCGCGGTACGGCCAGGAGCACGTGCGGCGGATCATGCTGGTGCGGGCCATGGCCGACTACGCGGGCCTGTCGATCGCCGACATCCGCGAGCTGCTCGAACATCTCGACGATCCCGGGCACAGCCTGCACGTCCGGTTCGGCTACGCCCAGAGGGCCATCTCGCCCAGGCGTGAGCCCGGCGAGGGCGAGGAATGGGAGGCCGCGATGCGCCAGGCCGAGGAACTGGTCGCCCGGCACGGCTGGCGGTACGACCACGACGGGCCCCTGATACGGGCCGTGGCCGGGGTGCTGGTCACCCTCGGCGGGCTGGGGCACACGGGCCTCCTCGCCCGGCTCGACGAGTACGCCGAGGCGGCGGCCAGGATCGCGGAGGCCGACGTCGCGGCCATGGTGGGGGAGCCGAACCTGGAGCGGATGGTCGAGGTGGTCGTCGTCGGCACCTCGCTGGGCGACGCGCTGATCGCGGCGTTGCGCCGGATCGCGCAGGCCAACGTCTCGGGCCACCTGCTCGGCGAGAACTGGCAGAGCGCGGACTGGGAGAGCGTGGACTGGGAGGAGGTCAGGAGGAGGGGAGGAGGCTCGCGGGCGGGCAGCCCGGGGGCTTAGTCCCGGCCGGGGGTTTCACGGGGCGGTTGCCGTTCCGGCGCCCGCGTGGCCGGGGCGCGTGACACCTGCAGGGGGCGTCACCGCTGTCCGCCGCGCCCCGGAGGGCGTGAGGTGGCCGATGCGCCGTCCGGGCCGTCTGTCCGGCGTAGGGTGCCCCGCTGGTCGTCTCGCTTCCGTTCCGGACCGCCATGGCCGGGCCCGGCGGCCTGGGCTGGACCGCCTGGGCGGGGTGCGCTCTGGTCGGTCCGCTTCCTGTCCGAGGTGGCCGGCGAGCGGCGGCTCGCGCGATTCATGGCTTCTTCCCGCGGCCGGAACGGGCGGGTGATCGCCGCGGCGCCGCCTGCCGGAGCCCTGTCCCGGACACGCCGAATGCGTCCGCCGTACCAGCGGGTTCTTTCCACTCCCTCTCAGGAAATCACTTTGAGTAGCACTCACATTATTTATTCACAGAATAATGGGGGGTATATCAACTGAAGATGTCAGGGTTGACTCTCGTGTGAGGTCGTCTTAGTGTCTGACTCTGATAGTCGCGTTTTGGTAAAACTATCAGTATGTGCACTTTGACATCTTTTTCGCGGTCAAGGGAGACGGGGAGGTGTGCCGTGCGGATCGGGAGCCGCACCAGGGTGGCTGCTCTTTCGGCTGCTCACCCCTGATGTGACCGGTCTTGAGAGGGGTGGCGCTCCAGGTGCCGGTCCTCCTCTCGTATGTCGCCTCGCCCGCATGTGGTCCCCGACATCAAAGGAAATTGACATTGTCTGTGAACTTCCTTCCGGTAAAGCCTTGGCTTCGGGCCTCCCTCCACATCAGCGAGAAGGGCGAGGCGGAATTGCACACCTCCTCGGGGGTCCTGGAGGTCGAGGCCCCGGAGGGCATGAGCAGGGACGATTTACTTGGCCTGCTCAAACTGCTCGACGGCAGCAGGACCATCGAGGACCTGGAACGCGAGACCGGCCTTGACGGCGAGGCGGTACGCGAGATCGTCGAGCCCGCCGTGATCTGGGGTCTGGTCGACGACGGCGCCGTTTCCCTCGTCTCCTCGGGGCAGGCCGTCCTGTTGCGCCTGGAGAACGTCCTCAACCGGCTTCTCAAGGACCTGGTCTTCGCGGGCCCGTTCTGGCGGAAGATCCTGCAACGCCCGCGGCAGCTTCACCCCAACGTCTTCTTCGGCTTCGGGCTCGAGAACTGGTTCTTCCTGTTCCGGGAGAACGAGTTCGGCTCTGCCGTCCTCACCCTGGCGGAGAGCGCCGACCTCGGGGGGACGCCCAACGACTTCTGTCGAGAGGAGCGCCGCCACGACGACATCGTGGTCCGCGCCTTCAGGTCCCTGGGCATCACCCGCGACGACCTGTCGCGCGCGTGCCCGCTACCGACGACCACCGCCCTGATCAAGATGCTGTCCTGGTGGGCGCGGACCGACCCGCTGTTCTTCGTCGCCGTCATCGGCGTGCTCGAGGGCCGTCTCGGCGCGGACGGCGGTGACGCGGCCGTCCATGAGGGCCCTGTCGTCTACGACGCCTTCCTGGCTGCGTGCGACAGGGTCGGGCTGGCCCCCGGCTTCGTCGAGCCGATGCGCGCGCACGCCCGGGCCAACGCGGCCCGCGGCCGCTGCTCCGTCAGCCGGGAGCTGTTCGCCATGGTGCCGGGGATCGACGAGGAGACCGAGTGGCGCTGGCACGCGAAGGCGCATCTGTTCATGGAGGCCTACGCGGCCTTCTGCAACGGAATCCTGGAGCACTACTCCGACCCCCGGCACTCCCTCCTGCGTGTCACCGACGTCTGAACAGCGGGATCCGAACGGGAGACGGCTGACCGGCCGGCTTCCGGCGGCCCTCGCCGTGCCCGGGCGACGGGCCGGGACGGCTCAGAGGCCGAGTGAGGCGTTCACCAGCCGCGCCACGGCCTCGTCGTCGCCGGTCACCTCGGCCCTGGAGTGCCGCTGGCGGCCGAGGCAGAACAGGGTCAGCTCGCCCGCGGAGCCGGTGACCTCGACCCTGGGGCCGTTCCTCCTGCCGCAGAGCGCGACACCGCCGCCGATGCGGTGCAGCACGACGCCCGTCGGCGACCTGCGCAGTTGCAGGCGTCCCACGGTCCGCAGCCGCTTCCAGAGGATCTCGTCGAGACCGGGGGGAAGCTCGCGCGGTTCCCAGCCGGGCTGCGCGCGCCGTGCGTCCTCGTGGTGGACGAAGAACTCGAGGGTGTTGACCAACTCGTCCAGCCCCGGAATCAGGCCGTAGAGGCCGCCGGGCCCGGTGCGGACAAGGCCGACCAGGCCCGCGTAGCCGTACCTGGCCTTCAGTGACTCCTGGACCGAGGCGGTGTATCCGGCCAGCGGCCCGAGCGCGATGCCGCCCGCGGCGTCCATGCGTCTTTCCCGCAGCACGAGGTGGGCGGCGAGGTCGAAGGTCGTCCAGCCCTCACAGAGCGTCGGGGCGTCCTGGCCGAGCTGGATGAGCAGGTCGGCGAGCGCGGCGCGCTCGGCGCTGGCGTACGTCATCTGATGATCCTAACAATGCCGTTGTATGAGCAACGGGAGCGAAGCGGACATCCCGGAAGGGGGGCCGGGGAACGGGGGCGTGGCCCAGGATGGCCACGTGGACCCTCCGGCGGCGCCAGGCGGGGGAGCCGCGCCCGGCCGACCAGGGCTTTGGGGCGCTCAAGGCAGTCTCTTTCAGGTATCCATCCCCGGGAATTCTGGACGGAATGTCCGCGGTGGGGCGTATGGTGCGCGGGTGCATCCTCCGCAGCAGCCGTATCCGCCCCCCGGGCAGCCCCAGCCGTATCCGCCTGGCCAGCCTCAGCAGTACCCTCCCGGGCAGCCTCAGCAGTGGCCGCCTGCGCCGCCCGTCCAGCCGTATCCGCCCCAGCCCCAGCAGGGGCCGCCGTACGGCCAACCGCCGACGCAGCCGTACCCCCAGCCGGGTCCGCCCCAGGGCTGGCAGCAGCCCCCGCCCGTGGGGCCGCCGCCCTCGTGGCAGCCGGGTCCGCCCCCTCAACCTCCGCAAAAGAGCGGGAAGGGGATGGTGATAGTCGTGGTCGCCGCGGTGGTCGGCGTGCTGGCCCTGCTGGGTGGGCTGGTCGTCCTGCTGAACGCGAACAACCGGCTGTTCGCGTCGCCGAGCACGTCGGCGAGCATCGAGCCGTCCCGTACCGCCGGGGCCGAGCCGAGTGAGACACCGACCGAGACGCCGAGTGAGACGCCCACCGAGACCTCGGATGAGACGCCGACCGCCGCGCCGAGTGAGGAGGAGAACGAGGCCCTGTTCACGGCCACCATACGGCAGCGGAACGACCTGAAGAACGAGAACATGGCCGACCTCCTGCGCATCGGCCGGGCGATGTGCAAGGCCCTGGATGAGGGCCACGGTCTCATCGAGGTCGCGACCAGCAGCGCCGACGACCTCGGGGCGGAGAAGTCCGGATACGTGGCGGGGGCGGCCATCGTCAGCCTGTGCCCGCGTCACCGGAGCAAGATTCCCAGCTAGGGGGAGGAGGGCGCGGCCCGTACACGGTCTATTCCGTCGGCCAGCCCTCCGCGGGTTTGAATTCCAGCCGTTCCCCGGGGTCCTGGGCGTTCTCGTAGGCGAGGACGAACCAGTCTCCCCGGGCGCCGAGCTCGACGAAGGCGTGTTCGCCGTGCTGGTCCAGCCACCGGTTCCACGACGGGCCGATGCCGGTCACATCTGGGCACCACCAGCTCGTACGGGCGAACCTGGCGAGGTAGTAGGTGTCGCCGCACGCTCGGCAACGGGCGTACATCCGGTTGTTGGGCATCGCCCGATGATGACGGGCTTTCCGCGCCCGGTTCTCACGCCGATGACGCGCTGAACCGGCACGAGAATCTTCTCGGCCGGTTCGTTTTCGCCCGGCCCGAGGGGCCCGGCCCGGTCGTGATCCATTGGCTCGCTCGGCGACTCCCGCGGACTCCGGCGGCGCCCGTGAGCCTCCCTCGGTGAGCGCGTAAGGCGCGAGACCGGGGGAGGCGCCCCGGTTCCGGACAGGAAGGGTTTTCCGCCGCTTCGCCGGCCCCGCCGTGGAGGACCGGTCGCCGGAGATCCCGCCGATACACCGCATGACCCGGCCGTGACCCGTTCTGGGCTGCCGTACCCCTGACCTCCTGACCAGGGAAAACGGCGTATAGGGGGATCCGCGGGAATAAGTACCTGATCAGGCGTGATAGTCACATGAGTAGGAATATTCTCGTTGAAAGGACACCCCCCGAGTGGCGAGCAAGGTGACTTCCGCCGTCATGCGTCAGGGGCTCCGCGTACTCGGGGTTGCCATCCGGGCAGAGAAGGCGGTCTTCGCCGTCGCGGTTCTGTCCAGCGGCCTCTACGGCGTCATGACGGTCGCGTCCGCGTGGGCCCTCGGCTGGGCCACCCAGAACCTCGTGCTCCCCTCCTTCGCCAAGGGCAGGGCGGAGACCGGCACGCTCGTGGCCGCGGCCCTCCTCATCCTCGGCGTCTCGCTGCTCAAGGCGCTCGGCGTCGCGGGGCGGCGCTACTTCGCCGGAGTCATGCAGTACCGAATGCAGGCACGTTCCCGCAGGGACGTCACCCGCCAGTACCTCAGGCTCCCCCTCGCCTGGCACCACCGCCACCCGACGGGTCAGCTGCTGTCGAACGCCAGCGCCGACGCGGAGGCCGCCTGGGCGCCGCTCGCCCCGCTGCCGATGGCGGTCGGCGTGATCGTCATGCTGGTCACCGCCGCCGTGGCGATGGTGGTCACCGACCCGGTCCTCGCCCTGGTCGGCTTCCTGATCTTCCCGGCGATCGCCGTGCTCAACTTCGTCTACCAGCGCAGGCTCAGCCCGCTGGCCACCCGGGCCCAGCAGCTTCGCGCCGAGGTGAGCGAGATCGCGCACGAGAGCTTCGACGGCGCGCTGGTCGTCAAGACCCTCGGCCGCGAGGACGAGGAGACCGACAGGTTCCGCGCCAGGGCCGGCGAACTGCGCGACGCGAACATCGCCGTCGGCCGGGTCAGAGGCCTGTTCGACCCGATGCTGGAGGCGCTGCCGACCCTGGGCGTGCTCGCCGTGCTGCTGGTCGGCGCGGTACGCCTTGAGGGCGGCGCGATAACCCCTGGCGTCTTGATCCAGGTCGCCTACCTGTTCACCCTGCTGTCCTTCCCCATCCGAGCCCTCGGCTGGGTGCTGGCCGAGCTGCCCCGCGCCGTCGTCGGCTACGAGCGGGTGCGGACCGTGCTCACCGCGACCGGCTCCATGGAGTACGGCACCGCCACGCTGCCTGGCCCCGCCCCCGCCGGGCTTGAGGTCCGCGGCCTCGACTATGCCTACGGCGACTCCCGGATCCTGCACGGGGTCGGTTTCAAGGTCGGGGCGGGCCGTACCACCGCGCTGGTCGGCCCGACCGGTTCCGGCAAGTCAACCCTCACCCAGACCTTTGTCCGCCTGGTCGACCCGGACGCGGGGGCCGTCCTGGTCGACGGCGTCGACCTGCGCGAGATCGCCCGCGGCGGGGTCAGCGAGGCGGTCGCGCTGGTACCGCAACAGACCTTCCTGTTCGACGACACCGTGCGGGGCAACGTCACCCTGGGCCTGCCGGTCGGCGACGAGGACGTTTGGGCGGCGCTGCGCCTGGCCCAGGCTGACGGCTTCGTCAGCGCCCTGCCTGGCGGGCTCGACACCAAGGTCGGCGAACGCGGCACGACCCTGTCGGGCGGCCAGCGCCAGCGCCTCGCCCTGGCCCGCGCGCTGGTCCGCCGCCCCAGGCTGCTCGTCCTGGACGACGCGACCTCCAGCGTCGACCCCCAGGTCGAGGCGAAGATCCTGCAGGGCCTGCGGGACGCGTCCCAGGCCTCAACCGTGGTCGTCGTCGCCTACCGGATGGCGACCATCGCCCTGGCCGACGAGGTCGTCTACCTCGAACACGGCCGGGTCGTCGACCGCGGCCCCCACGAGGAACTGCTCGCCCGCTGCGAGGGCTACCGCAACCTGGTCACCGCCTACGAACGCGAGGAGGCCGAGCGCGAGGCGCTCGGCGCAGAGGAAGAGGAAGAGGTCAGCGCGTGAGCTCGCTCCACGGGGTCGAAAGGTCGGCGCTGGGCACCGTACGGCACGGCCTGTCGCTGACACCGGAGTTCCGCAAGGGGCTGGCCGGGACACTCGCGCTCGCCATCCTGGCGACGGTCGGCAAGGTCATCGTCCCGATCGCCGTCCAGCAGACCATCGACAGGGGGCTGAAGGGCGCGGTTCCCGATCTGCCCTACATCCGCGCCGCCGTGCTGCTGTGCGCGGCCGCGGTCGTCCTCACCGCGCTGTGCGCCTACCTGATGAACGTGCGCCTCTACCGGGCGACGGAGGCCTCCCTCGCCACGCTCAGGGTGCGCGGCTTCCGGCACGTGCATGACCTGTCGGTGCTCACCCAGAACTCGGAACGGCGCGGCGCCCTGGTTTCCAGGGTCACCGGCGACGTCGACCAGATCAGCGTTTTCATGCAGTGGGGCGGGCTGATGATCATCATCGCCATGGGCCAGCTCCTCGTCGCGACCGTGCTGATGTTCGTCTACTCCTGGCAGCTCGCCCTGGTGGTCTGGGTGTGTTTCCTGCCGCTCTTGGTGGTGCTGCCGCGCTTCCAGCGATGGCTGTCCGGCGCCTACACGCAGGTCCGTGAACGCGCGGGCGACATGCTCGCCGCCGTCAGCGAGTCGGTCGTCGGGGCCGCGGTGATCAGGGCCCATGCCTCAGAGGCCCGCACCGCCGAGCGCCTCGACGCGGCGATCGAGGCGAACAAGGTCGCGCAGGCCCGCACCCAGCGGATCGTCGCCACGGTCTTCCCGCTGACCGAGATCATCGCGGCGGTGGCGATCACCGCCGTCGTGCTGATCGGCGTACGCCTCGGCATCGCGGGCGAGATCACCGCGGGACGCCTGATCGCCTTCCTGTTCCTGATCACGCTGTTCGTCTCGCCCATGCAGATCGCCACCGAGGTGCTCAACGAGGCGCAGAACGCCGTCGCGGGCTGGCGCCGTATCCTCGGCGTGCTCGACACCCCGCCCGACGTCGCCGACCCCGGCCACGACGGCGTCGAGCTGCCGCGCGGCCCCATCTCCGTCTCCTTCGAGGAGGTCGGGTTCTCCTACCCGGGCGGGGCGCCGGTGCTGAGCGAGGTCACGGTGGACATCCCACCGCGCTCGCGGATCGCGGTCGTCGGGGAGACCGGCTCGGGCAAGACGACCTTCGCCAAGCTGCTCACCCGCCTGATGGACCCGGTCACGGGGCGGGTCACCGTCGACGGCGAGGACCTGCGCGAGGTCCGCTTCTCCTCGCTGCGCGAGCGCATCGTCATGGTGCCGCAGGACGGCTTCCTGTTCGACGGCACCCTGGAGGAGAACATCCGTTTCGGCCGCCCCTCCGCGACCGGGGCCGAGATCCTGCTCGCCCTGACCGAGCTGGGGCTCACCGACTGGCTCGACGGCCTGCCCACGGGCCTGGCCACCAGGGTCGGCCAGCGAGGGGAGTCGCTGTCGGCCGGGGAGCGCCAGCTCGTCGCCCTGGTCCGCGCCTATCTGGCCGATCCCGACCTCCTGCTGCTCGACGAGGCCACCTCGGCGGTCGACCCGGCCACCGAGGTACGGCTGGCCCGCGCGCTTGAGGGGGTCACGCGGGGCCGTACCGCCATCTCCATCGCCCACCGCCTGTCCACCGCGGAGGCCGCGGACGAGGTGCTGGTCTTCGACCGGGGCCGCATCGTCCAGCGCGGCCCGCACGCCGAGCTCGTCGGAGAGCCCGGCGTCTACGCGGACCTGCACGCCTCCTGGGTCTCCGCCGCCCGATCCTGAAACCCGGCCGCGTGCGGGCGCGTCGTCTCAGCTCCGGACCAGGAGCAGGATCTCGTTCGGCTTGAGATGCCCGTCGGCACGTTCCTGAAGCGCGATCAGGTTGTACACCGCCTCCCGCAGTGCCACGCAGGACTCGTGCGCCTGCGGCATGCCGGAGGGGTTGTGCCCGTCCGGTGTCCGCAGAAGGGCCAGGGCGCCCAGCAGGCCGATGCGGGCGCAGGCCAGGAGGGATTCGTCGTAGGGGGTGTTCCTGCTCAGGACCGATGCGACCAGGTCCTGAGCCTGGTGGGCCAGCAGACGAGCTCGCTCCCGGGACGGGAGCTTGTAGTCGAAGAAGAAGACGGGCTCGAAGCGGAAGGAACGCCTGCTGAGCGAGTCGTAGTCGTGATCCAGCGCCGCGGTCGGCTCCCTGTCCGGTGGTGTCGCCCTCTGCGGCGCCTCCAGCAGGAGACGCCTCATGAGGGACTCGAGGTCGGCGAGTCGCCGGCCGGGTGGAGGCTCCTCCTTCCAGGAGGATCTCCATGCGGAGAGGAGTCCGGCGAAGGCGGGCACGAGCGTTCGCAACTCCGCGGAGCCTGGCACGAAGGCGAGATCGAAGGCGAGGTCGAGAACGCGATCCGGGTCGGGGCCGCCGTGTCCGTGCTCCGTGGCAGGGGCGCGGATCCAGGCGTCGGCGAGCTCACGGTCCAGGCCGGGGACACGGACCCGGGCGCCGGCGAGGTCGAAGTCCGTGGCGTCGGCACGGACGTCGCCGAGGCCGTGGGTGCGGGCGAGGTCGAGGGCCTGGATGAGGGCGTGGTCAAGGATGCGCTCGATGGTCCCGGCGAAGACTCGCTCGGCGTCGAGATCGTCGGCGGAGTGGCCGGGGATGTCGCGGGCGCGCTGGAGGGCGTAGCCGAGCCTCGGGCCGAGAGGTTTTTCCGCGGCCCAGGTGAGCTTGCCATTGAGGGCGAGGGAGCGAGTGAAAGCGCGGTCGAGGACGTCGCCGAGGGTGGGGTGGAAAGGGCGGTCGAGGTTCAGGGCCGGGTTCAGGCCCAGCGTGTGGTTGAGGAGGTGGGCGCAGTCGGCGGCTCTGGCTCTGACCGTGGTCTGATCCGCGGCGCGGGAGGAATCCGGGGTGACGCGTGCCGGGGCGCGTCCGGTGACCTGGCTCAGGTCCAGGGCGAAGACGCGTGCCAGGGCGCGCGCGAGGGAGAGGTTGAGAACAAGTTCGAGGACGCGCCGTTCCCTGTGTCCGCGCGAGGAGAGGGCGGAGTTCCCGGCGGTGGCGAGAACGCGGCCGTAGGCCAGCACACGTTCCGAGTGAGAGGTGGCGAGAGCCAGACGCAGGTACGGGATCATCCTCGTGCGGTCCACGGTCATGATCTGGGACAGCCGCCGTGGATCGGGTGAGTAGGGCCAGCGGACACCGGTCGGCCGGTGCAGCTGGGGCAGAGGGGCGGAGTGCGCCCAGATGGTGTGGCTGGTGAGGTCGGTGATCAGGCCGACGGCGGGATCGGCGAGTTCGGCGGCGGTGGGCAGCCGGTAGGTGGTGCCATCATCGAACAGCGCGTTGAGCCAGGTGACGAAACGGGCCGCGTCACCGGCCCACATACCGGCGGCGGGCTCGTCGCCGCCCTGCCCCGGATCGCCGTCGATGGCGGGAGTGTGGCGTCCCGCGGCTCGCTCGTCGCGGGCGAACATGGCGTAAAGGGTCCGGGAAACCGGCCGGACGCAGAGGGCGACGCCCTCGCTGAGCCAGATGACGTCGCGCAGGCTCCGAGTCGCCTTCACCGTGCTGATCAGACGCGCCCGGGCATCGCCGCCGAAACCCGGTGAGACAAGCAGCTTTTCCAGCGCGCCACGCACGCCGGGATCGACCTTGAGAGCCTCTTCCTCGCATTCGAAGGCCAGGGTCAGCGCGTGGACTCCGCCGGACGTCAGGCAGGCCTCGATCACCGGGGTCGCGTTGGCGCCCGCCGCCCACAGCAGGACGGTTTCCCGCCACCAGGGGTCGTCGACGTCGGCGACGAGGCGGCCGAGGAGGGCAGGCTGCTCGCCGACGTGGGCGGCGGCCAGGTATTCCTGCAAGGTGAAGTGGGCGAAAGCGTAAACTCCCTCCTCACGCTGGACCAGCAGGCCGCTCTTGTCGGCCTCGTCGAGGAAGTCGCCGGGCCGTACTCTCCTGGAGACCTGTGCCAGCACCGGTGCGATGGCCTCACGGGCCTGCCGGGCGGGGATGTCGCGGATCCTCGCGGTCATCATCGTCCAGGCCAGCGCGCGTGCGACGTGTTCCTTCTGCGGGCCGCGCAGGCCGGTCTTGTCATGAAGCCCCTTGGAGTCCTGGCGGCGGTGCAGGAGCACCTGGCACATCTCCGCGTACAGCGCCGCGCGGCTGCCGGGCAGCGCGTCGTGATACCGATGTACGTTGGCGATCATGGTGAGGAGCAGCGGGTTGGCCGCCAGGTCGTACAGGGCAGGCTGCAGGCGGAGCCGTTCCAGCAGGTCGTCGGCTTTGCGTGCGGCGTCGGCGCGGGTCTTCCTGCCTGCGGTGCCGGTGGCGCGGCACTCGATGCCGTAGTACCAGTTGTGCAGGAACAGGGAGATCTGCTCACCGGTGAAGCGATGGATCTGCAGCACGTTCGTGCTGGCCAGGGGGGTGGACAGGTAGCCATGTGGCCGGGAGGTGATCACGTAGTCGTTGCGGGGGAAGCGCTGGATCTGGGTGCGCACCCAGGCGACCACGGAGGCTCTGTCCGCCTCGTCGGCCACCTCGTCGAGCCCGTCGAGCATCACCAGGCAGCGGCCCCTGTCCAGTCGCCGTCCGAACCAGGCCGCCGGGATCCTGCCTGCCGTCCAGCCGGCGGAGGCCGCGACGTCGGGCAGCCCGCGGGCGGGGTCCGTCAAGATCGCCGCCGCGTGGTCGCGCAGGTAGACCACAACGGGCAGCGAGCGGCGCCGCCCGTTCCACCGGCACAGCTCAAGGGCCGTGCTGCGCACCAGAGTGGTCTTGCCGGACCCGGGACCGCCGATCACCGCGAACACCTGGCCGTCCGAGTCGTCGAGGAATGAACGCAGCGTCCTGCGTTCCCCGGGCACGGCCTGTATCACGCCAACGTAGGGTTCGCTCGCGGTGTCCTGTGGTGGACGGGGGACCAGGCTCACCTCGACGTACACCTGCCGCAGCCGTAGCACGAACTCGCTCTGTGTCGCGACGCCGACCGTCTCGATGTCGCGGACGCTGCGCCGCAGCTGCCGCAGGTATGTCCTGCGCTGGCTGGAAGGCGCGCCCGGCAGGATCGAGAGGGGCCCTCTTGGCTGTCCGGCCTCGGGGGGCCTGGCGGCGAACGCCTCTGCGGCGACGGCGACGGCCGCGGAGGCGCCGAGCCAGTACCAGTTCAGCTCGCCGCCACTGAGGACCTGGTTGACCGCGACGCCGACGCCGACCGTCAGTGAAGCGGCGGCGATGATTCGCGCGATTCTCCGCACCGGCGTTCACGCCCTTTCAGACCGGGCAGGACGCGGGCGGAGCGAACCTCGTCACCGCGCTTCCTGACAGGCCGATTCCTCCATGGCCCCCCGACCCGACGGATCCAAGCCAACCTCGCGGTTTCGCTCGCTGTCAGCTTGTTCACCACATTCCTCCAGAATGGATGCCCCGTCCTTCAGGGCCGGGAGGAAATGCGGAGCGGTCACTCATCGCGTTCTCCGGATTTGCTCTGCGGGGCTTGTTACGGTGAGTGAGCTGGCGATAACCAGGCTGGCGTTGTGTGACCGCCCCAGGGCATGGGGTGGCGGCGCGGGGAGCCCTCCAGCCGTTGGGCGGGGCTGTGAACCGCGAACCGCCCGGTTTCGGCCGGGAATCCCGGTCCCTTTGGGGCCGGGAGGATGTCAACAAGCCGAGATCTCGGGCCGTACCGCCCGGTACGACGGCGGCGCTCGCCGGGGAGGCGGGGGGCGGCCTCCAGGTCGTAGAGCGGGGTGTACCCGGTGGCCAGGTACAGGCCCGCGGCCTCGGGCTGGCGGGGGCCCGTCGTCAGGTAGATCCTGCGGTACCCCTGCCGTACGGCCTCCCGTTCCAGCTCCCGCACAACGGCGGCTCCGAAGCCGCGCCGCCGGTGAGCGGGGTGGGTCCAGATCCGTTTGAGCTCGGCCGTCCGCTCGTCATAGCGGCGGAACGCGCCACCGGCGACGGTCTGCCCGTCCTCGACGAGGATCAGGAACACGCCTCCCCTTGCGGGGGAGAACTCGTCGTCGGGATAGCTGTTGATCTCGTCGTTGGGGCCGTAGCGGCTGGTGTACTCCAGGTGCAGGTCCTCCAGGAGCGGTCTGGCCTCCGGGCCGCGGATCGCGACGTGCCGCACCTCGACGGATTCGACGGTCACTTCGCCGTCTGCCTGGGCAGGCCGGGCGGGTTGATCTGCGACTCGGGGATGGCCTCGTTGGTGAGATTCCAGCGCTTGAGCACCTCGCCGTACTTGCCGTTCTTGATGAGCTCGTTGATCGCCGCGTTGAGCGGTTTGACGAGGCCGTTGTCCTTCTTGGTCATGGCCGCGATCAGGCCCTGGAGGTCGGGGCCCGCACCGGAGACCGTTCCGACGATCTTGGTGTCGCCGCCGACGGCGTCCTGGTAGGCGAGGGACGGGTTGGGGCCGAAGTAGGCCTCGACGCGGCCCGACTTCAGGGCGAGCAGGGCGTCGACGTACTTCTGGTAGTTCTGGATCTGCGCGGGCTTGAGACCGGCCTTCTGGTTCTGCGCGTCCCAGTCGACCAGGATCTTCTCCTGGTTGGTGCCCGAGCCGACCGCCACCCGCTTGCCCGCGATGTCGGAGGGCTGCTTGATCTGGGTGATCGGGCTGTTCTTCGCCGTCTGCCAGGCGAGCTGGTCGACCCGGTAGGTGGCGAAGTCGTAGATGTCCTTGCGCTCCTCGGTGACCGTGACGTTGTTGAAGGCCACGTCGTACTTGCCGGACTTCACCGCCAGGAACAGGTTCTCCCAGGAGGTGATCTCCTCCTTGACCTTCAGCCCGAGGGTGTCGGCGACGATGTGGGCGAGGTCGGTCTCGACGCCGATGATGGTGCGGTCGTCGTCGGCGAGGAAGGCCAGCGGCGGCGCGCCCTCTCCGCTGAAGCCGACGGAGAGCTCGCCCTTCGAGCGGATCGCCTCGGGCACCTGGGCGGCGATCGCGTCCACCTTCTCGGCCTGGATCCGGTTCTGCTGCGGAGAGGTGTTGATCTTCGTTCCACCGACCTCAACGGCGGCGGCGGTCTTCTCCGCGGGCTTGGCGTCGGTCCCCGACGCGCTCGAGGGGGTCCCGGTCGACCCGCAGGCGGCGGCGAGCAGAAGGGGGGCGGCGACGAGGGCAGGCCTGAGCCTGGAGAGGAGCGACATTTCAGTCCTAGTTTCTGAGGAGCCTTGCGAGGGGTTTCTGGGAGTTCTGCTCGGGGTTTTCACGGGTCTTGCCGAGGGCACAGCTAGAGGACCTTGCTGAGGAAGGCACGGGTCCGCTCGTGCCTGGGGGTGTCGAGAACCTGGGCCGGCGGCCCCTGCTCGACGACGCGCCCGTCGTCCATGAAGACGACGGTGTCGGCCACCTCACGGGCGAACCCGATCTCGTGGGTGACGACGATCATGGTGGTGCCGCTCCTGGCGAGGTCCTTCACCACGTCGAGCACCTCGCCGACCAGCTCGGGGTCGAGCGCCGAGGTCGGCTCGTCGAAGAGGATGACCTTCGGCTCGAGGGCGAGCGCCCTGGCGATGGCGACCCGCTGCTGCTGGCCGCCGGACAGCTGCCCGGGATAGGCGTCCCTTTTGTCGGAGAGGCCGACCCGGTCGAGCAGCCGCAGGGCCAGCTCCCGCACCTCGGCCTTCGGCCTTCGCTGCGCGGAGAGCGGCGCCTCGACGACGTTCTCCAGCGAGGTCAGGTGCGGGAAGAGGTTGAAGCTCTGGAAGACGAACCCGATCTTGGTCCGCTGCCTGAGGATCTCGCGCTCGCGCAGTTCGTACAGCCTGTCGCCGGACTGCCGGTATCCGACCAGCTCACCGTCGACGCGCACCGATCCGCTGTCCACCTTCTCCAGGTGGTTGACGGTGCGCAGCAGGGTTGACTTGCCGGAGCCGGACGGGCCGAGGATCACCGTGACCTCGCCCTGAGCGACCCGCAGGTCGACGCCGCGCAGGACCTCGAGCGAGCCGAAGCTCTTGTGCACGTCCTTGAGGTCGACCATCGCGGTGCTCATTTGCGGCCCTTCGCGTAGTGGCGTTCGACGTAGTACTGCGCGATGGACAGCACGGAGGTGATGACGAGATACCAGACGGTCGCGACCAGCAGCAGCGCGATGACCCTGCCGTTGCGGCTGTAGATCACCTGAATCTGGTAGAAGAGCTCGGGCAGGGCCATGATGTAGACCACCGAGGTGCCCTTGACCAGGCCGATGATCTCGTTGCCCGCGGTGGGCACGATCGACCGCATCGCCTGCGGAAGGACGATCTTGAAAAGCTGCCTTCTCCAGGGGATGCCGAGCGCGGCGGCGGCCTCGCGCTGGCCGGAGTCGACCGACAGCAGCCCCGCCCTGACGATCTCGGAGCAGTAGGCGGCCTGGTGCAGCCCGAGCCCGAGCACGGCGGCGGTGACCGGGCTGATCAGGTCCATGGTCCCGATGTCGAAGAACGAGGGGCCGAACGGGATGCCGAAGGAGATCCGCTGGTACAGCAGCGCCAGGTTGTACCAGAACAGCAGCTGCAGGATGAGCGGGATCGACCGGAACAACGCGACGTATCCCCAGGCGACCGAGGACAGCAGCGGGTTCCTCGACAACCGCATGATCGCGAGTACGGTGCCGAGCAGGAAGCCGATGCCGATGCCGAGCACGGTCAGCTGCAGTGTGAACACGACCGCCCGCAGCACCGACGGCGCGAACAGGTACTCCCCGACAACGTTCCAATCCCAGGCGGGATTGGTGATCAGCGCACTGGCCGCCATGGCGAGCAGCACGCCGACACCGGCGGCGGCCACCCACCGTCCGGGGTGCTTGGTGGTGACCACCTTGAGCGTGGGCGGCTGGGTGACGCCGTCCGCCGGCTCGGAGAGGTCCTCGGCGTTGCCGAGGGGTTCCTGCCGGGTTCCCCTCGCCTCGACGGCGGGGCGGCTCATCGTCCCGCCAGACTGGCCGCGGGGTGCTGACGGGTCTCCGCGGCCTCGCGCTCACGATCTCGCTTGGCCACCTCCTCGCGGACGATGGGAATGACGTGGCGGCCGAAGTCGATGGCGTCCTCCAGCAGGTCGTAGCCGCGCGCGGAGAGGATCTCGACGCCGAGGTCGTAGTAGTCGAGCAGCGCCTGGGCCACGGTCTCCGGGGTGCCGACGAGGGCGGTCGAGTTGCCCGCGCCGCCGGTGGCCGTCGCGGTCGGGGTCCACAGCGCGCGGTCGTACCTGTCGCTCCTGGCCGCGACCGCGATGAGTCGCTGGGAGCCCGAGTTCTCGGGTGCCTCGCCCGGGAGGCGCCGTCGTGTCGAGGGTTTGGCCGCCTTGATGGCCTCCAGCGTGCGGCCCGCCTTCTCCCAGGCCAGCTCCTCCGTCGGCGCGATGATGGGCCGGAACGCCACCTGGAACCTGGGCAGGTCGCTCCGCCCCGCCGCCAGCGCCGCGCTCCTGACCGCGGCGATCTGCTCGGCGGTCTGGGCCAGCGGCTCGCCCCACAGGCAGTAGATGTCCGCCTCCGCGCCGCCCGCCGCGTACGCCGCGGGGGAGGAGCCGCCGAAGGAGACCCTGGGGCGTGGCTGCTGGACGGGGAAGACGTCGGACAGGAAGTCCTCGAACCGGTAGTGCTCGCCCTCGTGGCTGAAGGGGGTCCTGGACGTCCAGCCCTTCTTGACGATCTGGATGTACTCCCTGGTGCGCGAGTAGCGCTTGTCCTTGGACAGGAAGTCGCCCTCACGGGCCTGCTCGTTGCTGTTTCCGCCGGTGATGAAGTGCACCGTCAGCCTGCCGTCGCTGATCTGGTCGAGCGTCGCGAAGGTCTTCAGGGCGAACGTCGGGTATGACACGTTCGGCCGGTGGGCGAGCAGGAGCTGCACCCCCTCGACCTGCCCGGCGACGAAGGCCGCCACCTGCGCGGGGTCCGCAGACCCCGAGCCGTACGCGAACAGGATCCGGTCCCAGCCGTGCTCGTGGTGCGCCCGCGCCAGCCGTAGCGTGAACTGTTTGTCGAACGCGGGTCCGGAGCGCGAGGTCGTCTCCGATCCGTCGTGGGTGGCACCGATGCCTAGGAACTCGACGGGCATGGCTGAAGCCTTTCTGGCAGGTCGTCTGGGCGAGAGGGGCGTCCGGAGTAGGGGGACTGCGGCGCGGCGGGCGTGCGGCCACGGGGGTGCCGGGTCAGTGGCGACACGGACGGGACGACGCGCGGCACGGCACGATGTGGCCGCGAATCGCCGATGGGAACTCGGCCTGCATGGCCTCACTTCAACACAGGAGGCCAATTCCGTCAAGACCTACTGGTTTAGTGGGTTTTTGTCACGGTCGCGGTGAGGAGGAGTGAACACTGGTCGACAAGTCATGACATGGGCTGTTTGAGGCCCTGTAATAAGGATTAACGTGCTCACATAGAGGTATAGGGCAAGCCAGGAGCGCGGAGTCTCCGTCCGGGGGAAGGACGTTCATGACCGGTCTACTGGATGACGATCACAGGCGCGGGAAGCGGTATCCCGTGCTCGACGTACGCTCCGCCGTGGCCAGCAGCGACCTGCTCGACGACCTGCCGAACCTGAGGGTCCTCGACGATGACGACGACGACCCCGTCCTCGTGCGGTTGGACGGCACCCCGGTGGACACCTGGCGGGAGAAGTATCCCTACGGGGAGCGGATGGACCGCTCGGAGTACGACCGGACCAAACGAATGCTCCAGATCGAGCTGCTCAAGCTGCAGTACTGGATGAAGGACACCGGCGGGCGGCTCCTGGTCCTGTTCGAGGGACGCGACGCGGCAGGCAAGGGCGGCACGATCAAGCGCTTCATGGAGCACCTCAACCCGCGCGGGGCCAGCGTGGTCGCGCTGGAGAAGCCGAGCGAGCGCGAGAGCACCCAGTGGTACTTCCAGCGCTACGTCTCCCACCTGCCCGCCGCGGGGGAGATGGTCTTCTTCGACCGGTCCTGGTACAACCGCGCCGGGGTCGAGCGTGTGATGGGCTTCGCCACGCCCGAGGAGTACACGGAGTTCATGGAGCAGGCCCCCGGGTTCGAGCGCATGCTCGTCCGCGACGGCATCCACCTGGTGAAGTTCTGGTTCTCCGTGTCACGCTCCGAGCAGCGCACCCGCTTCATCATCCGCCAGGTCGATCCGGTCCGGCAGTGGAAGCTGTCGCCCATGGACCTGGAGTCGCTGGACAAGTGGGACGACTACACCCAGGCGAAGGAAGACATGTTCCTGCACACCGACACGGACGAGGCGCCGTGGACGGTGATCAAGAGCAACGACAAGAAGCGGGCCAGGGTCGAGGCCATGCGCCACCTCCTCAGCCAGTTCGACTACACCAACAAGGACCACGAGATCGTCGGTGAGCCCGACCCCAGGATCGTCGTCCACGCGGCCGATCTGTTCGACGACGACCGCACGCGCTGAGCCCGCCCCGCCTCGGCCCTGAGGGCGACCTCCCGAGGGGGCGGGCTCCCGTAGAGCGCGAGGCCCCGCCCGGTCATGCCGGGCGCGGGACCTCCGCCTGGTTACGGCACAATTGGCGCATGTCCCTTGACCCCGCCATCGCGGCCCGGCTGAAGCGCACCGCCGACGGGCTGGTGCCCGCCGTGGTCCAGCAGCACGACACCGGCGAGGTGCTGATGCTCGCCTGGATGGACGACGAGGCGCTGCACCGCACGCTCACCACGGGCCGTGCCACCTACTGGTCGCGCAGCCGCGGAGCCTACTGGGTGAAGGGTGACACCTCGGGCAACGTCCAGCACGTCAAGTCCGTCGCCCTCGACTGCGACGGCGACACGATCCTGCTCAGGGTCGACCAGGTGGGAGCCGCCTGCCACACCGGCGACCGGACCTGCTTCGACGCCGGTCAGCTGGCGGTGACCACGGCGTGAAGGCGGGGCGGGCGCTGTGGACCTGGGTCGCCGCGTGCGCGGCGGGCGCCGGGCTCGTGCTGCTGGCCGCGGGGCGTGACTGGGTCACCGTGACGTACGGCGCGCGCGCCGTACCGGTCTCGGCGGCCGAGCTGGCGCCCGCGCTGGGGCCCGCGGCGTGGGCGGCGCTGGCCGCGGTGGTCGCGGTGCTCGCGACCAGGGGCCTGTGGCGCAGGATCGTCGGTGTCGCGATGGCGTTGTGCGGCGCGGGGGTGATCGCCGCGGCGGTGAGCGGGGGCAGGCCGGACGCCGGGCTGGCCATCGCGGCCGAGCACGCGCCCATGGCCGCGAAGGCGACCGACGTCGTGCAGATCGCCGCCCCCCTGGTCTGGCCGGTGCTCGCGGGGGCCGGCGGGCTGCTGCTGCTCGCCGGGGGAGTGGTCGCCGCGCTCAGGGGCGGTCGCTGGCCCGGGATGTCGGAGCGGTACGACCGCCAGGGGCCCGGCCGCGAGGGCGCGGCTCGCGCTTCGGCCGGAGGCGCCCAGACGGACCGGGAGCTGTGGGACGCCATCGACCTCGGCGCCGACCCCACCGCCGACCCGGAGGGCGAGATCCCCGCGGCGCCGCGGGAGAACCGGGAAAAGGGCGGCGGCGGGCGCTGACCACGCGACCGTGAGGGGCCGAAGCTCACCGCCTGGTCACAACTTGCCCACGGACTCGCCGTCACTCTTCGGGGATGATCTGGTTTCGCTAGGATTTCGCCCGCAACGCGTTTAAAGGGGAGTCATTCATGAGCTATGGGAATCAGTCCGGTGGGTACGGGCCGCCACAGGGCGGCTACGGGCCTCCGGGCGGCTATGGCACGCCCCCCGGCGGTGGTTACGATCCCTATGGCTATGGCGCACAGCCACCCCGCGGCAACAACGGCATGGCCATCGCCGCCCTGATCATGGGCATCGCCGGGCTCTTCGTCTGCGGCGTCACCTCGATCGTGGGCATCGTGCTCGGCCACATCTCGCTCGGCCAGATCAAGCGCACCGGCGAGGAGGGACGGGGCATGGCGATCGCCGGCCTGGTTCTGTCCTACTTCGGCGTCGCCTGCTGGCTGATCGTGCTGGTGGTCTGGCTGGTCGCGATCGGCGTCCTCGCGGGCTCGGCCTCGTACACGGGGTACTAGAACCGAGCGGAGAGATACGGCCCGCCCGCCTAGCGACGGGGTGTCAACCGGTATCCGGCCCAGCCTTGAGTATCGTGGCTGGTGACAGTCGTCGCCGACAGAGGGGTTCGGGCGGGCCGATGGTGACCGGCAGGGCCGAGAGGGTGCGGGAGCCGCGGGTGCGGGCCGTGCTGGCACCGCTCGCCGTCGCCGCCGCGGCGGCCGCCGGGGTCATCTTCGTCGGCCTGGTCGACCCCAACCAGCCGGGGCACTATCCCACCTGCCCGTTCCTCATGCTCACCGGGCTCTACTGTCCGGGATGCGGAGGGCTGCGGGCCGTGCACGCGCTCGCCCACGGTGACCTCGTCGCGGCACTCGGGCTCAACCCGTTCGTCGTGGTCATGATTCCCGTGGCGGTCCTGCTGTGGGGGCGCTGGGCGGTGTTTTCCTGGCAAGGTAAGCGATATGCCGGAAAAACCATACATCCTGCCTATGTGTGGACCTTTCTTGGGTTAATGATCGTTTTTTGGATAGTGCGAAATGTTCCCTTTGGGAAATTCTTGGCCCCCTAGTCACCTATAGGCGTCACCCGGTGGCGGGGCGACCTCGGCAAGGCCGATAGCATCGGCGGGACAAGGGCAATCGATCGGGAGGGGCCTTACTCGTGAGCGAGTGGAGCGAGCGGACCATGCGTACGGCAGCGTTCGCCAACGTGACCTCCGGGTTTCGCGAGGAGGACAAGTGAGCGTGCTGGAGGAGATCCTCGAAGGCGTCCGCGCCGACCTGGCCGATCGGCAGCAGGCGGTTTCGCTGGCGCAGCTCAAGGAGCGCGCGCAGCGGGCGCCCGCGCCTCGTGACGCCTACGCCGCCCTCGGCGGCGACCAGGTGGCGGTCATCGCGGAGGTGAAGCGCTCGAGCCCGTCGAAGGGGGCGCTGGCCGCGATCGCCGACCCCGCCGCGCTCGCCGGTGACTACGAGTCGGGCGGCGCCCACGTCATCAGCGTTCTCACCGAGCGGCGTCGCTTCGGCGGCAGCCTCGAGGACCTGGCCGCCGTACGCGCCGTGGTCGACATCCCGGTGCTGCGCAAGGACTTCGTCGTCACCTCCTACCAGCTGTGGGAGGCCCGCGCGTACGGCGCGGACCTGGTGCTGCTGATCGTGGCCGCGCTCGAGCAGAACGCGCTGGTCTCGCTCATCGAGCGGGCGGAGTCAATCGGGCTGACCCCGCTGGTCGAGGTGCACACCGAGGAGGAGCTCGACCGGGCCCTCGCCGCCGGAGCGAAGATCATCGGTATCAACGCGCGGAACCTCAAGACCCTTGAGGTGGACCGCGACGTGTTCGCCAAGCTGGCCCCGAAGATTCCGGAAGGCATCATCAAGATCGCCGAGTCGGGTGTGCGCGGCCCGCACGACCTGCTCGCCTACGCCAGGGCGGGCGCGGACGCCGTTCTGGTCGGCGAGAGCCTGGTCACCGGCAAGGACCCCAGGGCCGCCGTGGTCGACCTGGTAACCGCAGGCGCCCACCCCGCATCTCGACCCGAGGGGCAGTAAGCAGTGACAGCGACAGACGGCATCCTCCTCACCTCTGCGGACCTCGCGGGAAACGGTGTCCACGGCGACGACCCCGACGTCCACGGCAAGTTCGGCGTCTTCGGCGGACGTTACGTGCCCGAGGCGCTCATTCCGGCGCTCGACGAGGTGGCGGCCGAGTATGACAAGGCCAGGAACGACCTCGACTTCCTGCGCGAGTTCGACCACCTGCTGCGCACCTACGCGGGACGGCCGACCACGCTCACCGACGTGCCGCGCTTCTCTGAGCACGCGGGCGGCGCTCGGATCGTGCTGAAGCGCGAGGATCTGACCCACACCGGCGCACACAAGATCAACAATGTGCTCGGCCAGGCCCTGCTCACCAAGCGGCTCGGCAAGACCCGGGTGATCGCGGAGACGGGCGCGGGCCAGCACGGCGTCGCGACGGCGACCGCGGCCGCTCTGATGGGCCTGGAGTGCGTGATCTACATGGGGGCCGTCGACTGCGAGCGCCAGGCGCTCAACGTGGCCCGCATGAAGCTGCTCGGCGCGACCGTCGTCCCGGTCACCAACGGCAGCCAGACCCTCAAGGACGCCATCAACGAGGCCTTCCGCGACTGGGTCGCCAACGTCGACCACACGCACTACCTGTTCGGCACCATCGCCGGGCCGCACCCGTTCCCGGAGATCGTCCGCGACTTCGCCCGCATCATCGGCGTCGAGGCCCGGCGCCAGATGCTCGAGCTCACCGGCAGGCTCCCCGACGCGGTCGCCGCGGCGGTCGGCGGCGGCTCGAACGCGATCGGCATCTTCCACGCCTTCATCGAGGACCAGGGTGTCCAGCTGCACGGCTACGAGGCCGGTGGCCGAGGCCGCGAGACCGGCGAGCACGCCCTGACCCTCACCGAGGGCTCCGTCGGGGTCTTGCACGGCTCGCGCACCTACGTCCTGCAGGACGAGGAGGGCCAGACGATCGAGTCCCACTCGATCTCCGCCGGTCTTGACTATCCCGGCGTCGGCCCCGAGCACGCCTGGCTCAAGGACACCGGCCGTGCCTCCTACCACGGCATCACCGACGCCGAGGCCATGGAGGCCTTCGCCCTGCTCGCCAGGACCGAGGGCATCATCCCGGCCATCGAGTCCTCGCACGCGCTCGCCGGAGCCCTCAAGCTCGGCCGTGAGCTCGGCCCTGAGGCGATCATCCTGGTCAACCTCTCAGGCCGGGGCGACAAGGACATGGGCACCGCCATGAAGTACTTCAACCTCTGACGACCGACTTGCTTCCCCTCCGGCCCTCCGGAGGGGATGGAGGCCACGAACCGCAACGGAACCAACGATGACGACTCTTCAGACGGTGTTCGCCAAGGCGAAGGCGGACGATCGCGCCGCCCTCATCGGATACCTGCCCGCAGGCTTCCCCACGAAGGACGGCGCGATCGCGGCCGCCACCGCCATGGTCGAGGCCGGCTGCGATGTGATCGAGATCGGCCTGCCGTACTCCGATCCGCTCATGGACGGCCCGACGATCCAGGACGCCGTGCATCGGTCGCTGCTCAACGGCACCCGCATCGCCGACGTGCTGCGCACGGTCGAGGGCGTGGCCAAGACGGGCGCGGCCACGCTGGTGATGACCTACTGGAACCCGATCGACCGCTACGGCGCCGACCGGTTCGCCCGTGACCTGGCCGGCGCGGGCGGGGTCGGCACCATCACCCCCGACCTGACCCCCGAGGAGTCGGGGCCGTGGCGTGAGGCCAGCGCGAAGGCCGGAATCGACACCGTCTTCCTGGTGGCGCCGAGCTCCCCGGAGACGCGCATCAAGGCCGTCGCCGAGTGCTGCACCGGCTTCGTCTACGCCGCCTCGCTGATGGGCGTCACCGGGGCCCGCGAGTCGGTCGGCGAGGCCGCGGAGGGCCTGGTCGAGCGCACTCGCCCGCAGACCAGGCTGCCGGTCTGCGTCGGCCTCGGGGTCGGCACCGGCAAGCAGGCCGCGGAGGTCGCCCGCTACGCCGACGGCGTCATCGTGGGCTCGGCCTTCATCCGCCTCCTGCTGGACGCCCCCAGCGAGGCCGAGGGCCTGGCGGCGGTCCGCAAGCTGGGCGCCGAGCTGGCGGCGGGCGTGCGCGCCTGACCTTCTCGCTGAGACGTCCCGCTCCGCGGCACGTCCCGATCCGAGCCGAATGCGGCCGTCCTGACCGGACGGCCGCTTTTTTCGTGCCGTTCCGTGTCGTCCCGTGTCCCGGGGTGGCACGCTGTCTTGGGACGGAGCGACCGGCGGTATGCCGTACGGGGGCTCCGCCGCAGGTCGGGCGTACTCTGAAATATGTACTCTGAAAAGAAATACGCACTCTGAAAGTGCATTGCTCCCGGGAGTGAGCAGAACCCCTCCCGATCCACTCCGAACCTTCCCCCCATCGATCTGAAAACGCCGCGCGGGCCGTACTTCGGTTACGATTTCCCAGTTCACAGGGGCTCGGCCTGCCGATCACGCAGGTGGGGTGCCATGGACGGAACCGAGGCGGTCGTTGGATCAGAAGGGCGCGTGCCGGTGACGGAGGGGCCGAGGCGACGGCCGCGCGGCCGGTCCCGTGAACGGCACCTCAGGGGACTCCTCCCCGCCGGTTGACTTATCCGACGTTTATCCAGCACGTGATGGGGTTCCCCCCAGGGAACGCGCGTATCCGTTGAGGCCGGCCACGACGGAGGCCCGGAATGGGAGACGATGATGCTCGTGACTTCTGAGAAGCAGGCCCCCCCGAGGTCGCGCACCGCTAGTTCGACGCTACCCTGGGTAACGACCGTCTCGCGGTTGGTGCTGGCAGGCGTGCTTATTGTCGCAGGTTGGGGCAAGATCGGCACTCCCGTGCTCTCCGTGCAGTCGGTCAAGGCATACAAACTGCTTCCAGACTCGCTTGCCACGGTGGTCGGCTACGGCCTGCCCATCCTGGAGATCGTCATAGGGGTGTTGCTGGTTGTCGGACTGCTCACCCGTGTCGCGGGCGGCATCTCCGCGCTGCTCATGCTGGTGTTCGTCATCGGCATCGCCTCTGTGTGGGCGCGCGGGCTGCGGATCGACTGCGGCTGCTTCGGCGGCGGCGGCCAGCTCAAGCCAGGGGTCGAGCCCGACTACCTCATCGACATCCTGCGGGACTCCGGTCTCTTCGTCCTCGGCGTGGTCGTCACCTGGTTCGCGCCGGGACGGTTCGCGCTGGACTCCGCGCTCGGGCTCGCCCCGGAGCGGGAGCCGTACGACGACATGGAGGGCGACGAAGAGGAGCTACACGAACGGGAGAATCTCTGATGGGCAAGGCCGTACGGGAACAGTCGGTGCGTGACCGGATCAAGGCACAGCGCGAGGAGCAGCGGAAGAAGGACCGGCTCAGGCGGATCGCGACGGTCACGACCGTGGTGATCGTCGCACTCGGCGCCATCGGGGCCGGCTGGTGGTACGCCGCCAACGGCAGCAAGCCCGAGGAGGTCACCCAGGCGCTCGCACCGGTCACCGCCTCGGCGGACGGCTCCGTCGTGATGTCCGTCGCGGGCGTCGAGAAGCCGGTGCTGGACGTCTACGAGGACTTCCAGTGCCCCGCCTGTAGGGCGATGGAGGAGACCAGCGGAGCCACGATCAAGAACCTGGCGGCCGAGGGCAAGGTCAAGGTGGTCTACCACCCGATCACGATCTTCTCGCAGGATGTGAACAACGGCGTCACCCGGGGCAACTCCCTGCGTGCGGGGGCCGCCTCCCGCTGCATCCCCGGCGGCACCGCGTGGGCCAAGTTCCACGACAGGCTGTTCAAGGAGCAGCCCGCGGAGACCGTCGAGGGCTTCAAGCTGGACGACCTGGTCGCCTGGGGCAAGGAGGCGGGGGTCACCGCTGAGGGATTCGCCACGTGCGTGACCAGCCAGCAGAAGGCGCCGGAGCAGGCCGACTACAGCACCAAGATTCTGCAGGCCGCCGGGCTCAGCGGCACTCCGACGCTGAAGCTCAACGGCACCGAGATCGGCAACGACGTGGCCTTCAACCCCGCGGATCTTCGCAAAGCCGTTCTTGATGCCGCCAAGTAGCCCGCGACACGGTAACGTCACCTGACATGCCCCTCGCCTCGATTCCCAGCCCCTCCCAAGGGGTCTGGTACCTCGGTGTAATTCCCATCAGGGCCTACGCGCTGTGCATCGTGCTGGGCGTCATCGTCGCCGTCATCATCGGCGAACGCCGCTGGCGCGCCCGCGGCGGCGCGCCGGGCACGATCGTCGACCTCGCCGTATGGGCCGTACCGTTCGGCCTGGTCGGCGGGCGTCTCTACCACGTCATCACCGACTGGCAGCTCTATTTCGGGCCGGACGCCCCCCACACGCCGATCGAGGCGCTGTACATCTGGAACGGGGGACTGGGCATCTGGGGGGCCGTCGCGCTCGGTGCCCTGGGCGTGTGGTTCGGCTGCCGGAACCGGGGGATCTCGCTGTCGGCGGTCGCCGACACCGTGGCCCCCGGCATCGCGGTCGCCCAGGCCATCGGCCGCTGGGGCAACTACTTCAACCAGGAGCTGTTCGGCAGCCCGACGAACCTGCCGTGGGGCCTGGAGATCGACCCCGACAAGCCGGGCACGATAGCGGGCGTCTCCACCTACCACCCCACGTTCCTGTACGAGTCGCTCTGGGACCTGGGCCTGGCCTTCTTCCTGATCTGGGCGGGCCGCAGGTTCTCACTCAGGCACGCCCGGGTGTTCGCGCTCTACGTCGCCGGTTACACCCTGGGCCGTTTCTGGATTGAGGGCCTGCGGGTGGACAGCGCCCACCACATCCTCGGCCTGCGGCTCAACCAGTGGACCTCGATCGTGCTGTTCATTGGGGCGCTCGCCTACTTCTGGTACGCCAGGAACAAGACAGGTGAGGAGCGGGTCCAGGCGGCGGAGCCCGCCCTCGAGGCCGAGCACTCGGCGCACCCAGCCGACCCGGCGCACCCGGCCGACCAGGCTGACGAGCACGAGGCACGTGACGCGGCGGCCGGGACCTCGGAGGCCGCCCAGGAAAGCCCCGAGACGCCCGATCCGGCGCACCCGGCGGACCAGGCCGAAGAGGCTGCCGTGCAGGATGGGGGAGTGGCGCTCATGTCCGCGCTCGCCCACGACGGCGGGATCGATCCCGCGCACTCGTCGGACCAGGCAGACGAGGCCGAGACCGCCTCGGGCAGGGGTGTGGCGAGGAGCGAGCGCGGCACGTCCGGGGAGGGCGGCACGGCGTGAGCCGTGGCCGCCAACAAGGGGAAGAAAGAGAGACGATGAGCGAGGGCGAAGGGCGCGCCGAGATCCATCACGCCCACCGTGACGTCAACGGCGGGTGGCTGCGGCCGTCGGTTTTCGGGGCGATGGACGGGCTCGTCTCGAACTTCGCCCTGATCGCCGGTGTCGCGGGCGGTACGGCCAGCACCAAGGTCGTCGTGCTGGCCGGGATGGCGGGCCTCGCGGCAGGCGCGTTCTCCATGGCGGGCGGCGAGTACGTCTCGGTCGCCAGCCAGCGGGAGCTCGCCATCGCCGAGATCGACGTCGAGCGGCGCGAGCTCGAACGCCACCCTGAGGCCGAGCAGCGCGAGCTCGCCCAGCTCTACGAGTCGCGCGGCGTCCAGCCCGACCTGGCGGCCGAGGTGGCCAGGCAGATCTCCCTGAACCCCGCCAAGGCACTGGAGGTGCACGCCCGCGCCGAGCTCGGCGTCACCCCGGGGGACCTTCCCTCGCCCAAGGTCGCCGCGGTCTCCTCGTTCCTGTCCTTCAGCGTGGGCGCGGTCCTGCCGCTCCTGCCGTACCTCCTGGGGGTCACCAGCCTGGTCAGCTCGGCGGTCCTGTCCTGCCTTGCGCTGTTCGGGGCGGGCGCGCTGGTCTCCAGGGTCACCGCGCGCAGCTGGTGGTACAGCGGGCTGCGGCAGCTCGTCGTCGGTGTGGTCGCGGCGGGCCTGACCTTCGGCCTCGGCCACCTGCTCGGAGGAGGCGTGTGACCTCACCTTCCCCCTCCCCGCCCGCGCGCAAGCGCCGCCGCAGCTCCGCCAGGACGCAGCCCAAGAACATCGCCGCGCTGGAGGAGTGGGGCCTGAGCCCCGCCCAGCAACGGCTGCTGGTGATCGCCGGATCCGTGGCGGGCGTGCTGGTCGCCGCGGTCGTCCTCACCTTCGCGATCTCCGCGATCGGCAACGACTTCGTGCCCGAGCGGGCGACCGCCGCGGCCATCTCGACCCGGCCCAGGCCCGACACCTACAAGGGGTGGGTCTCGCCGAAGCTGTTCGCGCCCATCGAGCAGAACACGGCCGACCCGGCGCCGCTCACCCTGAAGGACGTCTTCGCCGAAAAAACCCTCAAAGAGGGCAAGGTCACGCTGAAACTGACCGAATCCAAGCTGGACGCCGGCTGCTCGGCGGTGATCTGGGGCCAGGAACTGGCGAGCCAGCTTGCCCAGGCGGGCTGCACCCAGGCACTGCGGGGCGCGTACACCAGCGCGGACGGCCGCTACATCGCCCAGTACACCCTGCTCAACCTGCGCGACACCACCGCGGCGGACGGGCTGGTCCAGTCGCTGACCGCGGGCTACCGGGGAGGCTGGGTCCAGGCGCTCGAGTCCGGCGGGATGCTCTTTCCCCCCGATGGCCACACCGAGGCCAGCGGCCACGCCATGGGCCACTACGCGGGCCTGGTCTGGATCGGCCGCGCCGACGGCGCGGACCCCGGCCAGAAGGACGACTTCGTCTCCCTGTCGCTGGCGGTCAGAGGCGCGGAGAAGGCCGTGTTCCGCCGCGTCGTTGCGGTGAGTCCCAGCGCCGCCCCCTCGTGACGCCTCAGCTCGCAGTAGGCTCATCGGTCATGCGCAAGTGGATCGCCGTCGTCGCCGTGCTCCTGGCCGCCGGGGCGGCCTTCCTGTGGTGGCGGAGCGGCGCGGACACCCCGCGACCGGCGACGTTCAGGGCCGAGCCGACCACGGCGCACTACGGCCCGATCGCCACCCGGGCCGCCGATCCCGCCCCGCTGACCGTCGAGGAGATCTTTCCCACCGGCTCGGTGAGCGCGGGCGGCACCACGCTCGCGAGCCAGGGGACCGAGGCGCTCACCGACTGCGCCGCAGCGGTGTGGGGCAGCGCGGAGCAGGCGGTCGCCGGATGCACCCAGGTGCTGCGCGCCCGCTACGCGACCCGGGACGGCCGGGTCCTCGGGCAATTCGTCATCTTCAACCTGGCCGACTCGGCCGCCGCGGACAGGCTTCTCGCGGCGTTCGGCCACGGCGGGTTCGTCCGGCCGGCCCCCGGAACCCCCGACGGCTTCGAGGGATCGCGAGGCTGGGCGCAGGCCCGCGCCCTCGGCCACTTCGTCACCGTCAGCTGGGTCGGCCCGGTCGGCGACAAGGGCGGGGGCGACCTCACCTACCCGCAGGTGGCCGTCGACAGCCCCAGCCTGCTGATCCAGCGCCGTCTGGTGCGCTGATCACTCGGCGGGCGCGGTGAGGGACCGCGCCACCGCGTCCCGCAGCCCCAGCAGCCGGTGGGCGGGCAGTTCCAGGACGGTGACGTCCTCCGCCCAGGGCGCGACGGCGGCGACGACCGCCCTGGCCTGCCTCTTGGTCAGATCGCCTCTGGCCTTGATGAGCGCCTCCCGCCAGGTGTTGGCGACCTTGCCGTGGGCGTTGTCCAGGATGCGGCGCAGGATCCGCTCCTCGCCGGTCTCCGGGAGCGGGAGCCGTGCCGCGTGCACGGTCCGGCCCTCGATGGTCAGCTCGTAGACGGGCGACAGCGGTTCGGTGGGGAGGCTCGCGGACGGCGTGGGCTGCGCAGCCAGCGTGACCTGGACGCGGCGGGCACGGGTCGCCAGTAGCAGCCGGGGCAGCGCCGCCTCGAGACCGGCGGGCACCGCTATCGCCACCTCGCCGGGATCGGTGGCGTACGGCTTGGCGAGCCAGGTCGACAAGCGGGCCCTGGGCACCTTCGGCAACACCTCCCCAGGCCAGTCGCCGACCAGCACCTCGGGTGTCCCGCCGGGAAGGGGCGCCGGCGCGGTCGAGCCTGCCGACTCGACCGCCTGGGGCCCCTGGGTGTAGATGGCGGCGCTCAGGCCGTCGACGCGGGCGGCGACGGCGGGCCAGGTCTTCGTGGTCGGCCGCAGGACGTACAGGTCGGCGGCGGACCCGATGGCCTCGGCGCCGAGATAGCGGTTGAAGTCGGGGTAGATCGCCTCGCTGACCAGATTGAGCTGTGACAGGGCCTGCTGCACCTTCAGGGCAAGCGCGGGGGTGCGCTCGCTGGCGCCGTACGCCAGCAGGATCCGGCCCTGCTCACGGTCGCGCAGGCCCTCGGCGGCGCGGGCGACGAACAGGCCGACACCCTCGGGCGTGTAGGGCGGGTCGGTGATCGCCAGATCGGCCCACGCGCGCGTCGAGGCGGGCAGGCCGAGGCGCAGGTCGGCCCAGCGGGTCCGCACGGGCAGGGCGAGCCGTTCCGCCTGCTCGGCGATGTAGCTGAGGATGCGCTCGTCGATGTCGGCCACGGTCACCTCGAGGCCGGGGTGCAGCGCCGCTGCGGCCAGCGAGGTGAGGTCGTGGTCGCCGACGCAGAGCAGCCGGGCGCCATCGAGCCAGAACCTGGCATCCAGCAGCAGCGCCCGCCTGACCACGGTCTCCGCGGTCGCCGACACGTGGTCCAGCGTGTGACGCCCCCGGGGCGCCTTGGCGATCAGCTCCTCCATCGTGGCGACCAGGGAGGCGTGCCCGGCGAGCAGGTGCGCGACCGGATCGGCGGGCGCAGCGGCGTGTACGGTCAGGCCCGGCAGCGGGGCCTTGAGCCTGAACCGGTCGCCGGAGCGCTCCAGGTCGGCCTCGCGCAGCAGGGCCTCGACGGCCCGCCGCGACGTCGCGGTCTCCCTGACCAGGTCGGCCAGGGTCCACCAGCGGCCCTCGCTCAGCGCGGCCAGTACCGCCCTCGGCCGCCTGCCGTCAACCCCCGCCCGTGCGAGGAGCTCCGCAATCGCTTCCATGGCCCAACCTTAGGGGCCCCGCCCGGAATGCCGCGCCTCGCGGCCGCGTTGACTGAAGTGGGCAAACCTATGCTAAATGGTCGCTATGCGGGCCGGGTAGGTAGGTTTCCGACGGGGTACGGTAATGTCTACCCACCACGCAGCAGGGCCAACGTCGTCCCTTTGCTTGATCCAAAGAAGCAAGACGACGGGAGGGATTCAATGCCTGCTGCCCACCTCGGCTTTCCCGAGCCTCAGGGCCTCTACCACCCCTCGAACGAGCACGACGCCTGTGGTGTCGCAATGGTCGCCGACGTGGCGGGACGCCGCAGTCACGACATCGTCGCCAAGGCCCTGATGGCCCTGTGCAACCTCGACCACCGGGGAGCCCAGGGGAGCGAGCCGGACACCGGTGACGGTGCCGGCATTCTCACGCAGATCCCCGACGCCTTCCTCCGCGCCGAGGCCGGCTTCCCGCTTCCCGAGGCGGGCTCCTACGCCGTGGGCACCGCCTTCCTGCCCGCTGACCCCGAGGCCCGCCAGATCGCGGTGCGGCTGATCGAGGAGATCGCGGCGGAGGAGGGGCTGACGGTCCTCGGCTGGCGCGACGTCCCGACCGACCCGACGCTCCCCGGGCCCAGCGCCCGCGCGGTGATGCCGTTCTTCGGGCAGCTCTTCGTGGCCTCCCCGAACGGCGAGAGCGGCCTCGAACTCGACAGGCTCGCCTTCTGCCTGCGCAAGCGGGCCGAGCACGAGGCGGACGTTTACTTCCCGTCGCTGAGCTCCAGGACGATCGTCTACAAGGGCATGCTCACCCCCGGCCAGGTGGAGCCGTTCTTCCCCGACCTGAGCGACGAGCGCTACGAGACCGCGATCTCGCTGGTCCACTCGCGCTTTTCGACCAACACCTTCCCCTCGTGGCCGCTGGCGCACCCCTACCGCTACATCGCCCACAACGGTGAGATCAACACGGTCAAGGGCAACCGCAACTGGATGCGCGCCCGCGAGGCCATGCTGAAGACCGCCGCGCTCCCCGGCGACCTGTCGCGCCTGTTCCCGATCTGCGACCCCGACGGCTCCGACACCGCCTCCTTCGACGAGACGCTGGAGCTGCTCCACCTCGCCGGCCGCAAGCTGCCCCACGCCGTGCTGATGATGATCCCCGAGGCGTGGGAGAGCAACACCGAGATGGACCCCGCGCGGCGGGCGTTCTACGAGTTCCACTCGACCCTCATGGAGGCGTGGGACGGCCCCGCCTCGATCACCTTCTCCGACGGCACCCTCGTCGGCGCGGTCCTCGACCGCAACGGCCTGCGTCCCGGCCGGTTCTGGGTCACCGCGGACGGTCTCGTCGTGCTCGCCTCGGAGGCGGGTGTCCTCGACATCGCCCCGCAGGACGTGGTCCGCAAGGGCCGCCTGCAGCCCGGCAGGATGTTCCTGATCGACACCGCGCGCGGCAAGATCATCGAGGACGACGAGATCAAGGCCGAGCTGGCCGCCGAGCTGCCCTACGCCGACTGGCTGCACGCGGGCCTCGTCCGCTTCGAGGAGCTGCCCGCCCGCTCGCGCGAGATCCCCACTCACGAGGCGCTGATCAAGCGGCAGCAGACCTTCGGCTACACCGAGGAGGAGCTGCGGATCATCCTGTCGCCGATGGCCACGACGGGAGCCGAGCCGATCGGCTCCATGGGCACCGACACCCCGGTCGCAGTCCTCAGCGACAAGCCCAGGCTGCTGTTCGACTACTTCAGCCAGCTGTTCGCGCAGGTCACCAACCCGCCGCTGGACGCCATCCGTGAGGAGCTCGTCACCTCCCTGGCCAGCACGCTCGGCCCGGAGGGCAACCTGCTCGACCCGGAGCCCGCCTCCTGCCGTCAGCTCGTGCTGCCCTACCCGGTGATCGACAACGAAGAGCTCGCCAAGATCATCCACATCAACGACGAGGGCGCCCTGCCGGGCTTTCGCCCGCACATCGTCTCCGGCCTCTACGAGGTCCGCGGCGGCGGCGAGGCACTGCTCCACCGTCTCGAGGAGATCCGTGCCGAGGTCTCCGCGGCGATCGAGGGCGGGGCGCGGATCATCGTGCTCTCCGACCGGGGCTCCTCGGACGTCCTGGCGCCCATCCCGTCGCTGATGCTCACCGGCGCGGTGCACCACCACCTCATCGCGGAGAAGACCCGCACCAGGGTCGGCCTGGTCATCGAGACCGGCGAGGCCCGTGAGGCCCACCACATGGCCCTGCTCATCGGCTATGGCGCGGGCGCGGTCAACCCCTATCTCGCCATCGAGACCGTGGAGGACATGATCACCTCCGGTGTCCTGGCGACCGAGCGGCACAAGGCCGTGCGCAACCTCATCAAGGCGTACGGCAAGGGCGTCCTGAAGGTCATGTCCAAGATGGGCGTGTCCACCGTCGCCTCCTACACCGGCGCGCAGATCTTCGAGGCGCTCGGCCTCGACGACGACGTCATCGGGGTCTGCTTCGCCGGAACCACCTCCCGCCTCGGTGGTATTGGCTTCGACGTCCTCGCCGAGGAGGTCGCGCTCCGCCACGGACGCGCCTACCCCCGCGTGGAGAACGCCCACCGGCGCCTTGAGGTCGGCGGCGAGTACCAGTGGCGCCGCGAGGGCGAGCCGCACCTGTTCAACCCCGAGACCGTCTTCAAGCTGCAGCACGCCACCCGCTCGCGCCGCTACGAGATCTTCAAGGAGTACACCTCCCTGGTCGACTCGCAGGCCGAGAGGCTGATGACGCTGCGCGGCCTGTTCACCCTCCGCGACGGGGTCCGCGAGCCGGTCCCGATCGACGAGGTCGAGCCGGTCAGCGAGATCGTCAAGCGCTTCTCGACCGGCGCCATGTCCTACGGCTCCATCTCGATGGAGGCGCACGAGACCCTCGCCATCGCGATGAACCGGCTCGGCGGCAAGTCCAACACCGGTGAGGGCGGCGAGGACCCGGAGCGGCTCTACGACCCCGCACGCCGCTCCGCCATCAAGCAGGTGGCCTCGGGCCGCTTCGGCGTCACCTCCGAGTACCTCGTCAACGCCGACGACCTGCAGATCAAGATGGCCCAGGGCGCCAAGCCCGGTGAGGGCGGCCAGCTGCCCGGCCACAAGGTCTACCCGTGGATCGCCAAGACCCGGCACTCGACCCCCGGCGTCGGCCTCATCTCGCCGCCGCCGCATCACGACATCTACTCCATCGAGGACCTCGCCCAGCTCATCCACGACCTGAAGAACTCCAACCCGGCCGCCCGCGTGCACGTCAAGCTCGTGGCCGAGGTCGGCGTCGGCACGGTCGCGGCGGGCGTGTCCAAGGCCCACGCCGACGTCGTGCTCATCTCCGGCCACGACGGCGGCACCGGCGCCTCCCCGCTCACCTCGCTCAAGCACGCGGGCGCCCCCTGGGAGCTCGGCCTCGCCGAGACCCAGCAGACGCTGCTGCTCAACGGGCTGCGCGACCGGATCGTCGTACAGGTCGACGGCCAGCTCAAGACCGGCCGCGACGTGATCGTCGCCGCGCTGCTCGGCGCCGAGGAGTACGGTTTCGCCACCGCCCCGCTGGTCGTCTCCGGCTGCGTGATGATGCGTGTCTGCCACCTGGACACCTGCCCGGTCGGCGTCGCCACCCAGAACCCCGAGCTGCGCAGGCGGTTCAGCGGCAAGCCCGAGTTCGTGGTCAACTTCTTCGAGTTCATCGCGCAGGAGATCCGCGAGTACCTCGCCGCGCTGGGCTTCCGCACTCTGGAGGAGGCCATCGGCCACGCGGAGCTGCTGGACACCACCCCGGCAGAGCACCACTGGAAGGCCGCCGGGCTCGACCTGGCACCGATCCTGCACCGGCCTGAGCTGCCCGAGGGCACCCCGCTGCGCCGTACCCAGGAGCAGGACCACGGCCTGGACAAGGCGCTCGACCACACCTTGATCCAGCTCGCCGAGGGGGCCCTCGAGCAGGGCGACCGGGTCACGCTGGAGCTGCCCATCCGCAACGTCAACCGCACGGTCGGCACCATGCTCGGGCACGAGGTGACCAAGCGGTACGGCGGAGCCGGGCTGCCGGACGACACCATCGACGTCCGCTTCACCGGCTCGGCGGGCAACTCCTTCGGCGCCTTCGTGCCCAGGGGCATCACGCTGCGCCTGACCGGCGACGCCAACGACTACCTCGGCAAGGGCCTGTCCGGCGGCAGGATCACCGTCCAGCCGTACGACGAGGCCCCGCTCGACGGCCACATCATCGCGGGCAACGTCGGCCTGTACGGCGCGACCTCCGGTGAGGCGTTCATCCGCGGCGTCGTCGGGGAGCGGTTCTGCGTCCGCAACTCCGGCGCGACCGCCGTCGTCGAGGGCGTCGGCGACCACGGCTGCGAGTACATGACGGGCGGCAAGGCCATCGTCCTCGGCCCGACGGGCCGCAACTTCGCCGCGGGCATGTCCGGCGGCGTCGCCTACCTGCTCGACCTCGACACCGCGCGGGTCAACCGCGAGATGGTCGAGATCGAGGAGCTCGACGAGGCCGACTCTGAGGCGCTGCGGGAGATCGTCGAGGCGCACCTGACGGAGACCGGCTCCACGGTCGCCAAGGCGCTCCTGGCCGACTGGGACCCGGCCCGCTTCAGCAAGATCATGCCGACCGACTACAAGCGGGTGCTGCGCGCGGCGGAGGCCGCCCGGCTCGAGGGCCGTGACATCGACGAGGCGGTCATGACGGCCGCGGTCCAGGGATAAGGGGGGTACACCGATGGCTGACCCGAAGGGTTTCCTCACTCACGGACGCGAGCTGCCCGGCCGCCGCCCGGTCGACGTGCGCATCCGCGACTGGCGGGAGGTCTACCAGGACTTCCCCAAGCCCGCCCTGACCAAGCAGGCCGCCCGCTGCATGGACTGCGGCATCCCGTTCTGCCACAACGGTTGCCCGCTGGGCAACCTCATCCCCGAGTGGAACGACCTGGTCTACCGCGACGACTGGCGCGAAGCCGTCGAGCGCCTGCACGCCACCAACAACTTCCCCGAGTTCACCGGGCGCCTGTGCCCGGCGCCCTGCGAGGCGGCCTGTGTGCTGGGCATCAACTCGGACCCAGTGGCGATCAAGCGCGTCGAGGTTGAGATCATCGACCGTGCCTTCGACGAGGGCTGGGTGACCCCGCAGATCCCGGCCTCGAAGACCGGCAAGCGGGTCGCGGTCGTCGGCTCCGGTCCCGCGGGCCTGGCCGCCGCCCAGCAGCTCACCAGGGCCGGGCACGACGTGGTGGTGTTCGAGCGCGCCGACCGGATCGGCGGCCTGCTCCGCTACGGCATCCCCGAGTTCAAGATGGAGAAGCGGCACATCGACCGCAGGCTCGCGCAGATGCGGGCCGAGGGCACCGAGTTCCGCACCGGAGTCAACGTCGGCGTCGACATCACCGCGGCCCGGCTCCGCGAGGAGTTCGACGCCGTCGTCCTGGCGGGCGGCGCGACCCAGTGGCGGGAACTGCCCGTCGCCGGGCGCGACCTGAAGGGCATCCACCAGGCGATGGAGTACCTCCCGCCGTCCAACAAGGTTCAGGAGGGCGACTACCCGGTCTCGCCGATCAACGCCGAGGGCAAGCACGTCGTGGTGATCGGCGGCGGCGACACCGGCGCGGACTGCATCGGCACCGCGATCCGCCAAGGGGCCGCGTCGGTCACCCAGCTGGAGATCATGCCCCAGCCCCCGGCGGAACGCCCGGGAAGCCAGCCGTGGCCCACCTTCCCCATCCTGTTCAAGATGGAGAGCGCCCACGAGGAACTGGCCGACGGTGGCGGCGACCGTGTCTACGCGGTCTCGACCACCGAGTTCGTCGGGGACGCCGACGGCAACGTCAGGGCGCTGCGCCTGGCCGAGGTCGAGGGCCCCGCGACCGGCTTCAAGCCGATCCCCGGCACCGAGCGCGAGATTCCCGCGGAGCTGGTCACCCTGTCGATGGGCTTCGTCGGCCCGGAGAAGGCGGGCCTGCTCGAGGAACTGGCCTCGATCGCCGAGGGTGACTTCTTCGACGCGCGGGGCAACGTCGTCAGGGACAGGGACTACACGTCGCGGGTCGACGGCGTCTTCGTCGCCGGGGACGTCGGCCGCGGCCAGTCGCTGATCGTCTGGGCGATCGCCGAGGGCCGATCGGCCGCCGCGGCCGTCGACCGCCACCTCACCGGCCAGACGGCCCTGCCGGTGGCGATCCCGCCCACCGCCCGGCCCCTGGTCTGATCACGAGCAGATGTTTCCGGTACGGCTTCCGCCTGCCGTACCGGAAACATCGGTCAAATGCTGATCAGGTTGCTTTGCCAGTTATATGGCTGAAGGATGATTCTCCGGGTCTGACAGACACGGAGGATCGATGAATCGCTGGAGCAAACGCCTGGCGGGAGCGGCGACCGCGACCGTCATCACCGCGGCCCTCACCACCGGCACCCCCGCCGGCGGAGCCGCGGCGGAGGGCACAGGCCTCCGCGACTACCTGGTCTTCTACACCCACGGCGCCCAGGCCAGAGCCGTCGACGCCATCAGGGCCGGCGGCGGCGTCCCGCTGTCCACCGAGCCGAAACTCGGCTACGTCATCGCCAGAGGCCCCGGCATCCGCTTCGCCGAGGCCCTCGCGGACAACGAGGCCGTCGCGGGCATCTCCTCCGACCGCAGGGTCGGCTACGCGACCTCGACCCCCGCCACCGGCGTCAACGCCTCCGACATCCGGACCCTCAGCCTCCCCGGAGCCGAACCCCTCGCCGGACGGCAGTGGGACATGAAGATGATCGGCGCCACCGCCGCAGGCTCCTACGCCACCGCCCCCGGCGACAAGAAGGTGCTGGTCGGCGTCATCGACACCGGCATCGACGGGAAACACCCCGACATCGCACCGAACTTCAACCGCGCCCTCAGCCGCAACTTCGTGACCGACAAGCCCAAGGACCCCAACGGCAAGGAATTCGACGGCCCCTGCGAGTTCAAGGGCTGCAAGGACCCCGCAGACTGGGACGACGACGGCCACGGCACCCACGTGGCCAGCACCATCGCCTCCCCGATCAACGGCCTGGGCATCGCGGGCGTCGCCCCCCGCGTCTCCCTCGTCAACCTCCGCGCGGGCCAGGACGCGGGCGTGTTCTTCCTCAAACCCAGCCTCGACGCCCTCACCTACGCCGCGGACAACGGCATCGACGTGGTCAACATGAGCTACTACGTCGATCCCTGGCTGTTCAACTGCAAGGCCAACCCCCGCGACTCCACAGCGGAACAGCTCGAACAGCGCGGCATCATCACCGGCATGCAACGCGCCCTCGACTACGCCCGCGAACACGGCGTCACCCTGATCAGCGCGATCGGCAACGAGGGGACTGACCTCGGCAAGCCGAGAGCCGACCTCACCAGCCCCGACTACCCCCTCGACTCGCAACGCCTGCGCAAGATCGACAACTCCTGCCTCAACGTCCCCGCCGAGTCCAAGGGCGTCATCTCGATCTCGGCTCTCGGCCCGAGCGGGCGCAAGGCCTCCTACTCCGACTACGGCATCGAACAGACCGACCTGTCGGCCCCCGGCGGCGACGGCAACGACGGCGGAGCCGATCCGGACGTCACCCGGACCGTCCTGGCCGCCGCCCCCGAGCACATGCTCCGCGCCAAGGGCCTGATCGGCGCGAACGGCGAGCCACGAAGCTCCTCCGTCGTCCGCGACTGCCACGAGGGAACCTGCGCCTACTACCAGTACCTCGCGGGCAGCTCCATGGCCGCCCCGCACGCCACCGGCGTCGCCGCCATCCTCATCAGCCGCTTCGGCAAACCCGCGAAGGACGGCCTCACCATGCCCCCCGCGGACGTCCAGCGCCTGCTCTACGCCACCGCGACCCGCAAACCCTGCCCGACCCCGCGCAGATACGCCTACCACACCTCGGGAGACGAGACCGTCCACACCTGCGAGGGGTCCACATCCCGCAACGGCTTCTACGGCCACGGCATCGTCAACGCGGCCAAGGCCGCCACCACCAGCCGCTGAAACCCCCGGGGCACGGTGACCGCCGTGCCCCGAGGGACATCGTGGTCACCGCCCTACGCGCCGCACCGGCGCAGGTCGGTGACACCGTCCAGCGCGACCGGGGAGCAGTTCTCCTCGATCCAGGCCAGCCGCGGATCGGACTCCGCCCCCTGACCGGTGAAGCCCGACAGCTGGACGAACCGCAGATCACCGCCCGCGACCAGGCGCTTGAGCTCCTCCAGGCCCACCGCCTGGTCCGTCGCGTTGTAGCCGCCCATCGCGACCACGTCCCCGCCCGTCGCGATGATGTACGGCGCGGCACCGGTCGCCGACAGCGTCGCCAGCAGGATCCTGGCCCCGTCCCGCCTCGCGGTGACGTACTCCAGCACGTCGCGCTGCCCGGCCGTCAACGTCCCGGTCGCCACCCCCCAGGTCGACAGACCGCCGCCCCGCGACCCGCCGCCCGCACCGGTACGGCCCCCGCCCGCACCGGCACCGCCCGGCCCCCCGCTCCCCGGCACCCCGGTGCCTGAGCCGTCCATTCCGGGACCGCCGCCCGGCCCCGGGCCGCCCGCCTGGAAAGAACCACCGGACACGGCCCCGCCCCCCGGACCACGACCCCCGTCACCCGGGCCCCCACGCCCCGGGCCACCCGCCCAGGCCCCGCCTCCCCGCCCCGGCCCACCGCCGCCGAACCCCGCCTCAGGCCCGGCCGCAGGATTCACCCCGCCCATGCCACCGGGCCCGTCGAGAGGCTCGGCCGCCGACCACGCCGCGGGCGCGACCAGCACCGCCACCGCCGCCACCACCGCGGAGACCACCGAGAAACGCCGGGACAGGCCACGGAAGACCCGCGGCGACAACCGCCCGGCCAGCAGCCCGGCGACACCCAGCGCCCCCGCGACCCCGGCCAGCGGAGCCAGCCACGGCAGCCAGTCCGGCGTCCGCCGCACCACGACCACGGCCCACAGCGCGGACACGCCGACCGCCGCGGGCAGCAACACCCACGCCCACCCCGCAGGCCGAAGATAGAGCCGCCACATCGTCACCGCGCCCGCCCCCGCGACCGCCGCGACCGCCGGGCCGAGCTGCGTCGTGTAGTACGGATGGAAGATCCCCTCGGCGAAGCTGAAAACCGCCCAGCACAGCACCAGCCAGCCGCCCCACAGCACCCAGCCCGCCGCATCCCGCCTGTCCGCTCCTGCCCCCGCGGTCCCCTCGGCCCCCCTCCCGCGCACCACCATCGTGACGACCACCGCCACCGCCCCCACCAGGCAGAACGGCAGCAACCAGCTGATCTGTCCCGCCACCTGCTCGTTGAACATCCGGCCCAGGCCCGCCTCCCCGCCCATGCTCGGCCCCGCGTTCCCCAGCCCCGTCCCCGCGCCGTCACGCGTTCCCAGCAGCCGCCCCAGGCCGTTGTAACCGACCACCAGATCCCACGCGCCGCCGTCCCTGCTCCCTCCCACGTACGGCTTCGCCCCCGGCCACACGTCGACCGCGACCACCCACGCCAGCGACGTCACCAGCATCACCGCCCCCGCGACCGCCGCCGCCCACAGCCGCCGCCACGAGACCCCGGCCACCAGCCACGCCCCCAGCAGTGCGGGAACCACCACCCACGCCTGCACCATCTTCACCGTGAACGCCAGCCCCACGAACGCGCCCGCCGCCACCAGCCAGCGCGCCCGGCCACCCTGCACCGCCCGCGTCACCGCGTAGGCCGCGCACACCAGCGACAACACCAGCAACGTGTCGGGATTGTCGTTCCGGTTCACCGCGACCGTGATCGGCGTCAACGCCAGCACCACCGCCGAGATCGACGCCGCCGCAGGACCGGCCCAGCGCACGACCGCCCGGTGCAGCACGACGACCGCCAGCACCCCCTCGACCACCTGCGGCACGATCAGCGCCCAGCCGTGATACCCGAAAACCCGCACCGAAAGGGCCTGCACCCACAACGCGCCCGGCGGCTTGTCCACCGTCGAGACTCCCAGCGGGTCGAACGCCCCGAAGAAGAAGTTCGACCAGCTCATGCTCATCGAGCGGACCGCCGCCGCGTAGTAGGAGTTGCCGAACTCCACCGAGCCGAGCGCCCAGCCGTACAACACCCCGGCCAGCCCGCACGCCGCGACCAGCACCCACCTCGACCACCGCGGTTCCCTGCGCACATCCATGCGCCACACCCTTGAGCGGCCGCCTCAACACCCCCTTGGCGCTCGATGAGGATCCGATGAGAACACCCCGGAGAAAACCGCCGGACCGCCCCCGAGTCCCGCTCCACGCCCCTCAGACGCCACCCGGCCCCCGCGCAAGGATCCGTTCACTCCCCGCGGGCCGCGACGGTAACGTGATGTCACCGAGTTTTTCATCCCCGCTCCGGACCAACGTAACGACCAAGTGGTCTGTACCAATTAGGGTGGGACCCGTGACTCGTCGCGCAAAAATCGTCTGTACTCTCGGCCCCGCCACCTCCTCCCCGGAACGCCTCCGCGAGCTCATAGCCGCAGGCATGGACGTGGCTCGTTTCAACCTCAGCCACGGCAGCCACGAGCTGCACAAGGAGGTCTACGACAGGGTGAGGGAGGTCGCCGCCGAGCTCGGCCGCGGCGTAGGCGTGCTCGCCGACCTGCAGGGTCCCAAGATCCGCGTCGGCAAGTTCGAGGAAGGCCCCGTCCGCCTCGGCTTCGGCGACGTCTTCACCATCACCACCGAAGACGTCCCCGGCGACCGCGAACAGGTCTCCACCACCTACCTCGGCCTCCACAAGGACGTCCGCCCCGGCGACAGCATCCTCGTCGACGACGGACGCGTCCACCTGGAGGTCACCCGCGTCGACGGCCCCCGCGTCACCACCCGCGTGATCATCGGCGGCATGATCTCCGACAACAAGGGCCTCAACCTGCCCGGCGTCAACGTCAGCGCCCCCGCGCTCACCGACAAGGACGAGACCGACCTCCGCTGGGCCCTGCGCACCGGATTCGACCTCATCGCCCTCTCCTTCGTCCGCCGCCCCTCGGACGCCGACGTCGTGCGCAACATCATGGAACAGGAGGCCGTCCGCCTCCCGCTGCTCGCCAAGATCGAGAAGCCTCAGGCCGTCGAGCGGCTCCCCGAGATCATCGAGGCCTTCGACGGCATCATGGTCGCCCGCGGCGACCTCGGCGTCGAGCTGCCCCTCGAGGACGTGCCGATCGTCCAGAAGCGAGCCATCGAGCTCTGCCGCGAGAAGGCCCGCCCCGTCATCGTCGCCACCCAGATGCTCGACTCGATGATCTCCGCTCCGCGCCCGACCCGCGCCGAGGCCTCCGACGTCGCCTACGCCGTCATGGACGGCGCCGACGCCGTCATGCTCTCCGGCGAGACCTCGGTCGGCAACTACCCCATCGAGGCAGTGCAGACCATGAGCCGCATCGCGTTCGCGGCCGAGAGAACCTCACTGCAGGCCACCCACAGCCTCGACCGGCTGCCGGAGACCACCGGCGGCGCCATCGCCCGCGCCGCGGCCGAGGTCGGCGCCATCGTCGGAGCCAAGGCCCTCGTCGCGTTCACCATGTCCGGCGAGACCGCCCGCCGCCTGGCCCGTTACCGCTCGCCGATCCCGCTGCTCGCCTTCACCTCCGCCCCCCACGTCCGCAACCAGCTCGCGCTGACCTGGGGCGTGGAGACCTTCGAGGTGCCCTTCGTCCACCACACCGACGACATGGTCCGCCAGGTCGAGGCCTCCCTGCTGGCCAACGCCCGCCTGGAGAAGGGCGACAAGGTCGTCATCGTCGCCGGGTCCCCTCCCGGCACCGCGGGCTCAACCAACGCCCTGCGCGTCCACACCATCGGCGCGGCCGTCTCCCACCCCGCCTGATCCCGGCCCCATCGGGTACGGCAGCTCCATCCGGTACGGCCGGCCGCCAGCGCCGGCCGTACCGTCGTCTCAGTCCCGAACCCACACCCGGGGCCACGACCATGACGCCATGGTCCCGGCCCCGCCTTCACCTGCGGCGTGGCCGGTGAACGGGCGGGAAGCATCCTCCCGCCCCCGATCTCCCCGGCTCCCGCCCCCCGACCTCCCCGGCCGCTCTCGCTAGAGCCCGCCGTACTCCCACGTCCGCAGCGACAACGTCCTGCCCTTCTCCTCCGTGGGAATCGGCGGCGCGTCCGTCAAGCGGTAACCCGCGGCCTGCGCGACCGCCGCGCTCGCCGCGTTGCCCGCCTCGATCTCCAGCAGCAGACGCTCGACCCCCACCGTGCCGCGCGCGAACTCCGTCATCACCCGCACCGCCCGCGCGGCCAGCCCCCGCCCCCGGTGCGCCGCCCCCACGCTGTATCCGATCTCCGCGACCTCCAGGCCGGACCCGCTCCGCATCAGCAGCACCTCGCCCAGAGCCTCGCCCCCGTCCACGGTGATGGCCAGCTGGATCCGCTGCCCCGCGGCCCGCCTCTCCCGTGCCCGCTTCAGGTAGACCCGGGCGGCCTCCAGATCGAACGGGGAGACCAGCGGCGTCCAGTAAGCCACCTCGGGATCATCGAACAGGCCGACCATGGCCGCCAGATCGTCGTCCTCCCACTCCCGCAACACCAGGCCGTGCCCGCTCAGGCGGAGCTCACCGGGAACGACGTCACAAGTCATGGCTGCCTCTCACTCCGTAGGGCCCGAAGAGACCCGGTGCCGCCGACTCTTCCCGATCCCTCCCCCCGTGGGCAACCCACCCCCCTCCTTCCCGCTTCCTCCCGCGCGTCCCGACGCCTGCGGGCCTTCAGTGCTTCGGCCCGACGAACTCGTCCAGCCGCTCGACGGCCTCCCGCCGCGCGACCGATATGGTGTTGGGCTTGGAACGGCGCCACGCGACCCCCAGCAGGTCGAGAGCTTGGCCGCACAGTTCGAGGATGTCCCCCGACTCGTTCTTGAAAAGGTAGCGAGGGTATTCGTACCAGTGATCGCTGCCGTTGAAATGGCGGCGTACCCGGTTCGCTCCGCGATAGCCGTCTGAGTGCATCAGGCCCCGCACGAAGAGGTCAGGATGCGCTTCGGTGATCTCACGCTGCCATTCTTCCAACGCGATCTTGCGCTCGTGTTTCCGTCCGGGACCGTGCTGGGGGAACAAGCAGGCCCAATGCTTGGAGTAGCTCTTGATCTCCGTGCATCCCTGAAGCTGACGGCGGCTGACTGACGAGGTCGGCATGACCGTCGTCATGGCCTCCGCCGCGGCTTCCATCAGCCCTGGCCAGTCGTCACAACATGCCAGAGAGAGTTGGTAGACGCCTTTCTTGCACAACAGGATGTGCCCATCGCCCAGGTAGAGCCCGAGCAGGTACGCGTAGGCGCTGTGGTCCAGCGTCCGCCCGTGGCATCGGGGGCAGGAGTGAAAACGTCGGCGGTCTTCCTCTTCGCCTGCTCGCCGTGTCCGGGTGCGCCACTTCTGGACCGCGCCAAGCGACACGCCGCAAAGCGCTGCCACCTGGCGATCGACGAGGCCCTGAGCGGAGAGTCGAAGAGCGCGTTCGACGGTTTCTCGGGAGTGCATGCGCCAAGCATGCCGATGGTCACCGACAGTTTTCGAGCGACTACCGAATGTGTGCCGGAAGCGGGACTCGAACCCGCACGCCCTTTCGAGCAGACGCTTTTGAGGCGTCCGTGTATGCCATTTCACCATTCCGGCTTATTTTTCCGGACTTGTCCGGATTGTGTGCCGGTAGCGAGCTTACCCAGAACTGGATCAGCTGTGGACACCGGCGTGGTCCTAATCTAGCGGACATCGGTACTCTCTTGCTCGTGAGTACGCAGCGGCGAGTGGTGATCGCGGAAGACGAGGCCCTGATTCGCCTCGATCTCAAGGAGATGCTGGAAGAGGACGGGTACGCCGTCGTCGCGGAGGCCGGAGACGGGGAGGCCGCGGTCGCGCTGGCCGCCGAGCATCGGCCCGATCTGGTGATCCTGGATGTGAAGATGCCCATCCTGGACGGGATCTCGGCCGCCGAGCAGATCGTGTCGCGGCGGATCGCGCCGTGTCTGATCCTCACCGCGTTCTCGCAGCGTGACCTGGTCGAGCGGGCGAGGGACGCGGGGGCGATGGCGTATCTGGTGAAGCCGTTCACGAAGTCGGATCTGGTGCCCGCCATCGAGATGGCCGTGAGCAGGCATGAGGAGATCGCGGCGCTTGAGCGGGAGGTGGGGACGCTCTCCGAACGGCTGGAGACGCGCAAGCTGGTTGAGCGGGCGAAGGGTCTGCTGATGTCGGAGCACGGGTGGAGTGAGCCGCAGGCGTTCCGGTGGATCCAGAAGGCGTCGATGGACCGCCGGTTGAGCATGCGTCAGGTGGCGCAGATCGTGGTCGACGGGGTTTCGGGCACGGGTGGTGCCTAGGGGGTCCCAGGGGTTGGCCCGCGGCTGGGGCCGACCCGTCGCTTAGGAAGGTTTCCTGTTTGTTAAGCCCGCGCGGCTCCGGTGTCCGGGGTGTGACGCGGGCTTTCGCGTGTCCGGAAGCGATCTATGTGAGGGGGGTGATGCTGCCAGTGACCATGGCTTTTGTCGCTTATAGCTGAAAAGAATCGGTGTAATAACGAAACGGTTACGGGGGGCTGTCCTGTATCGACCCGTGACATCCGCTGGCTGTACTAACCGACACAACCTCCTGGCCACTCCGCCAGGGGGCATCTGTGAACCCGTTCCCGATGAGGGGTCGGGCGAAAGGAAGGCAACCTTGCGGCCTAAGACTGCTCGCCTCGGTGGAGTGCTCGCTGCCGGTGTGGCGCTTACCCTCGGTCTCGCTGCCTGTGGTAACGGTGGCTCTGAGGCCAAGCCGTCGGACGGCGGCTCCAGCGCTGCCGCTCCCGCTGCCGGCACCGTCAAAATCGGCTTCATGGGTGACCTGACCGGTGCCAACGCCGGTATCGTCATTCCCCCGCGGAACGGCGCGAAGCTCGTTTTCGACGAGTACAACAAGACCAACCCGCCGGTGAAGATCGAACTGGTCGAGTACGACAGCCAGGGTGACGCCTCGAAGGCGGTCGCGCTGGCCCAGCAGGCCATCAAGACCGACAAGATCGCCGGTCTGATCGGCCCCGCCTTCTCCGGCGAGTCCGCGCAGGTTGCCCCGGTCCTCGAGGAGGCCGGGATCCCCAGCATCACCGCCTCGGCGACGAACACCAAGCTGGCGGAGAACGGCTGGAAGTTCTGGCACCGCGTGCTGCCGAACGACGGCGTCCAGGGCCCCGGCATCGCGGACTTCATCGCCGGTGCCGCCGGGGCGAAGAACGTGTTCGTCATCGACGACAAGTCGGAGTACGGCAAGCCGCTGGCCGACGCGGTCCGCACCGAGCTCGGCGTCAAGGGCGCCAAGGTGACCAACGACTCGCTGGACCCGGCCGAGAGCGACTTCTCCTCGGTGGTGAACAAGGTCGCCGCGGCCAAGCCGGACGCGATCTTCTTCGGCGGTTACTACGCGGCGGGCGGCAACCTGCTCAAGCAGCTGCGTGACAAGGGTGTGAAGGACGCGAAGTTCTTCTCCGGCGACGGCTCGCTGGACAAGGGCCTGATCGACGGCGCCGGTGCGGCGAACGCCGAGGGCGCCCTGGTCGGCTGCCCCTGCTACATCGCCACGCCCGACGTCACCGACCCCAAGGTGAAGGGCTTCGCCGACGCCTACAAGGCGGCCTTCAGCGCCGACCCGGCGATCTACGCGGCCGAGGGCTACGACGCCGCGACGGTCTTCGCCGAGGCGGTCAAGGCGGGCAACACCACCACGGACAAGATCAACGAGTTCATCAAGACCATTGACCTCGCGGGCGTCTCCAAGCAGGTGAAGTTCGGCGACAACGGTGAGGTCCAGGCCAAGGACATCTACATCTACCAGGTCAAGGGCGGCGTCATCACGCTGCTGGGCAAGGCCGCAGAGGCCAAGCTGGGCTAGGGCCAGAACGCGAGAAGAGAAGGTAGTTGACGCGCGGGGAGCGGGGTCGCCGCAGTGCGGTCCCGCTTTCCGCGTACCTCCACCCGGGTCTTTCCGCGTACTTCCACCAGAGTCCACGAGGTTCTGCTGGAAGCGGTGTGCTACCGGCAGTGCAGGCGACCCCCGCTAGAAGTGGTAAACCCTAGTGCTCAATGACTTCGTCAATCAGTTCTGGCCGGCCACGATCGACGGCCTGTCCTTCGGATCGATCTACGCCCTGATCGCGCTCGGCTACACCATGGTGTACGGCGTGCTCCGGCTGATCAACTTCGCGCACTCAGAAGTGTTCATGATCGGAACCTTCGGTGCGATGTTCGTGCCGTTCGTCTTCGGCATCAACTCCCCGCTGACCGGCATCGCGCTCGTCGGGGTGATCCTGCTGATGATCGTGGCCGGGATGCTCGCCTCCGCGGGCACCGCGGTGGCGCTTGAGCGGATCGCCTACCGGCCGCTGCGCAAGCGCGGCGCGTCGCGTCTCGCAGCGCTCATCTCGGCGATCGGTGCCTCGATCTTCCTGCAGGAGCTGTTCGCGCTCCTGGTGATCCCGAACGTGTTCAACCGTCCGCAGCAGGGCCGCATCCAGATGGGCCTGCCCCGGCTGATGGAGAGGACCGAGCTTTTCTCGATCTTCGGTCATGCGGTCAGGGTGGACCAGGTTCTCGTCATCGTGGCGGCGGTCGGCATGATGATCGCACTCGACGCCCTCGTCAACCGTACGAAGATCGGTCGTGGTATCCGCGCCACCGCGCAGAACCCCGAGGCGGCCGTCTTGATGGGCGTCGACATCAACAAGATCGTCCGGATGACGTTCCTCATCGGCGGCGGCATGGCCGGTGTGGCCGGCGCGCTGTACCTGATCTCGTACGAGAACACGTACTACTACATCGGTTTCCTCTTCGGGATCAAGGCGTTCACCGCGGCGGTTCTGGGCGGCATCGGCAACCTGCGCGGTGCCCTGGTCGGCGGTATGGCGCTCGGTCTGGTGGAGAACTACGGGGCGATCTTCGCAGGCTCCGACTGGAAGCACGTGATCTCCTTCAGCATCCTCGTCTTGGTCCTGATGTTCCGCCCCACCGGAATCCTCGGTGAATCACTTCAGCAGGCGCGCGCATGAACGAGAAGAATTCCCTGGCAGATTTCCGCCATCGGCTCAGCCGGTACGGCGACACCGTGCACGACCGCTGGCTGAACACCCCCGGCTGGCAGCGGTGGATCGTCTACGCGCTTCTGATCGTCGGGGCGCTGCTGCTGCCGTCGGAGAGCCTCGGCTCCTTCATGTCGCCCTACACCGACTGGGCGAGCATCCTGTTCTTCCCGATCGGCACCTATGTGGTGCTGGCCATCGGCCTCAACGTGGTCGTCGGTCAGGCGGGCCTGCTCGATCTGGGGTTCGTCGCGTTCTACGCGGTCGGCGGCTACGCGATGGCGTTGATCGGCACCAGGCTCGGCTGGAACTTCTGGCTGATCCTGCTGGTGGGGATCGGCCTGTGCGCGCTGTCCGGCGTCACGCTGGGCGCGCCGACGCTGCGGCTTCGCGGTGACTATCTGGCGATCGTCACGCTGGGCTTCGGTGAGATCATCCGGATCACGGCGCGCAACACCGACTCGATCGGCGGCCCGAACGGCATCCGCGGCATTCCGCACCCGCCGAGCCTCCCGGACGTCGAGCTGTTCGGAATCAAGATCTTCAAGTACGGCGTGCTGGACCCGCGGCCCTACTACTACCTGCTGGTCGCGCTGGCCGTCATCGTGATCATCCTGGTGAAGCGCTGGGAGAAGAGCAGGGTCGGGCGCGCGTGGGCGGCCATCCGCGAGGACGAGGACGCGGCCGAGGTCATGGGCGTGCCGACGTTCCGCTTCAAGATGCTCGCCTTCGCGATCGGCGCCTCCATCGGCGGCGCGATGGGCGTGCTGTGGGCGGCGAAGGCCATCTCGATCAACCCGAACGACTTCCAGTTCCTGCTGTCGGCGACGATCCTGGCCGCGGTGGTCATGGGTGGTGCGGGCAACCTGCCGGGCGTCATGCTGGGCGCGTTCGTGGTGGCGTGGCTGCCCGAGCGGTTCCGTGGTCTGCAGGAGTACCGCATGCTGATCTTCGGTGCGGTGCTGGTCGCGTTGATGATCTTCCGTCCCGAGGGGCTGCTGCCGTCGCGTCAGCGCAGGGCGGAGCTGAAAGAGGGATCAGGAGGGATGGGGACTCTCGGCGCAGAGGTTCCCGGTCCCGAGTCCCACGGTGAGGAGGTGGCCTCCAAATGAGCGCCGAGGTGAGCGGAGCGGTCCGCGAGGGCGGCGGCCGCGCGATGCTGGAGCTGCAGGGTCTGGTCATGCGCTTCGGCGGCGTCACGGCGCTGCGCGAGGTCGACCTGACCATCAACGAGGGCGAGATCTTCGCCCTCATCGGCCCGAACGGCGCGGGCAAGACCACGGTCTTCAACGTGGTGACCGGGGTCTACCAGCCGACGGAGGGGCAGGTCCGCTTCCAGGGCGAGAAGATCAGCGGCGTCAAGCGCTTCAAGATCACCAAGCGTGGCATCGCCCGCACGTTCCAGAACATCCGGCTGTTCCACAACATGACGGCCATCGAGAACGTCATGGTCGGCGCGGACGCCCATCACAAGTCGGGCATGCTGAGCGTGGCGCTCGGCCTTCCGCTGCACCGTAAGGCGGAGCGGGAGGGACGCGCGCTGGCGATGGAGCTGCTCGACTTCGTCGGCATCTCGCACCGGGCGAACGACCACGCCAAGAACCTGCCCTACGGTGATCAGCGCAGGCTGGAGATCGCCCGCGCGCTGGCGACGAGGCCGAAGCTGCTGCTGCTCGACGAGCCCGCCGCCGGTATGAACCCGGCGGAGAAGGTCGCCCTGCAGCAGCTGATCCGCGACATCCGTGACGCGGGCCGGACGATTCTCATCATCGAGCACGACATGAGCCTCATCATGGGCATCAGCGACCGCATCGCGGTGCTGGACTTCGGCCAGAAGATCGCCGACGGTCTGCCGGACGAGGTGCGGAACGACCCCCGGGTCGTCGAGGCGTATTTGGGGGCTCCCGCAGATGCTTCTTGAGGTCAAGGACATCCACGTCCACTACGGAAAGATCGCCGCGATCAAGGGCATCTCGGTCGAGGTGAACGAGGGCGAGATCGTCACGCTCATCGGCGCGAACGGGGCGGGCAAGACCACGACCCTGAAGACGATCTCCGGCCTGCGTGGCCTGACGTCGGGAAGCATCACCTTCGACGGCCAGGACATCAGCAAGATGCCGGGTCACAAGCGGGTCATCGCGGGCCTGGGGCAGGCGCCGGAGGGCCGGGGCGTCTTCCCCGGCATGACGGTGCACGACAATCTGCTCATGGGCGCCTACACGCGCTCAGGCGACTTCACCGCCGACCTGGCGGAGGTCTACGAGCTGTTCCCCCGGCTGGCCGAGCGCAGGACACAGGCGGGCGGCACGATGTCCGGCGGTGAGCAGCAGATGCTGGCCATCGGGCGCGCGCTGATGGCCAAGCCGAAGGTGCTGCTGCTGGACGAGCCGTCGATGGGCCTGGCGCCGCTGATGGTGCAGCAGATCTTCTCCATCATCGAGGAGATCAACCGCCGCGGCACCACGGTGCTGCTGGTCGAGCAGAACGCCCAGCAGGCGCTGAAGCTGGCCCACCGGGCCTATGTCCTGGAGACCGGCAAGGTGGTCAAGAGCGCTCCCGCCGCGGAACTGCTCGACGACCCCGACGTGCAGGCCGCCTATCTGGGCGGCGGTCTCGGGCACGACGTGCCGGAGGAGCGGGCGTAGACCGCGCCGAACGGTTTCCGGACAGTTTCCGGACAGTTTTCCGTGTCCCCGTCGCGTCCGTGCGCGGCGGGGACACGTGTTTCCCCGGGGGGATGCTGTGACCGCGGGCCGGGGGGCCGTTCAGGCCAGGGGGACCGTGACGCCCTTCGTGGTGCCGCCGACGCCGAGGGGCGGGTCGCCGTACAGCCGGATCCCGATGACCTGCGCCGTCTTGGGCACGTCGAACCACAGGTCCATCTCGATCCTGACCTCGGCGCCGAGCGGGAGGGTGTCCGGCTGGCGCTTGATGGCCTGGGCGAACCTGTCGATGCCGTACTCGGCGCCGTCGGCGGTGAGGAGTTTCTGCCGCTTGGCGTCGTAGCGGGAGTTGGTGCGGCCGGGGTTGTCGGCGACGATCCGCACGACCACGTACTGGCCCTTGGCCTGCCACTCGCCGTGACTGCCGACGAACTCGCTCAGGCCGGTCTGCAGGCCGATCACCTGGAAACGGGTGTCGCCGTCCATCACGGGCGCGGCGGTGATCGGGCGCTCGCCGGGGCGCACCGGGCGCGGCGTCAGCCGATAGGTCGGGGTGGGGGAGGAGGGGGCGGGGGCCGCCGCGCCCTGCCCGGAGCAGCCGGTGAGGAGCGCGACGGACAGGGTGGCACCGGTGAACAGCTTTGGGAGGTTGCGCACACCGGGCAACGTAGCCGAGGCGGGGCTCCGCCCTCAATGTCCTTGCGAGCCTTGCCTAAGCGGGGCGGTTCCCCGTCCGGGATGCGGGGAGAGCGCGGAGATTCTGGAGGCGGCGGGCGTTCACCGGCTGTCCTCGCGGGTATGCTGCCGGTCACCTCGGGGTTGCCGTCGACACGCCTGGAGGCGATGCTTAACCCATCTGAAGTGCAAATATAGAATATTTGCACCGTTTTGAGGGGGTGTCGCCGGCGCAGGGCCGGGCCCCGCAGGGGCGTTGACCGTCCGATGAGCGGAGGTGCCGGGATCTATGTCGGAGCAGAGCACCGAGCCGGGCGCCCCCGAAAGGGGTTGTTGTCCGAATCGTGTCATAGCGGTGATCTATATGTCTGCGCAGGTGGGGCAGTATTACCCGGAGGTAACTGTCCACGACGCGACGTTGACCGTGAGGAGGCCTTTGTGGGCCTGAGTTTTGTTTCCCGCCGTGCGCTCGCGGTGGGTGCGGTGGTGGTCGCCGGCACGCTCGGCCTGGCGGCCTGTGGCGGTGGCGGTGCCTCGTCCAACACCCCCGCTGCGGCGGGTGGCCCCAAGCTGGTTCACCCGGGCAAGCTGACCACCTGCACGAACCTGCCCTACGAACCCTTCCAGTTCAAGCAGGGCAACAAGGTCGTCGGCTTCGACGTGGACATCGTCGACCTGGCGGCCAAGAAGCTCGGTCTGACGCAGGACATCGTCGACATCGACTTCGCCGTCATCAAGAGCGGTGCGGCGATGGCCGCGGGCAAGTGCGACGTGGCGGCGGCGGGCATGACCATCACCCCTGAACGTCAGCAGAACATCACCTTCTCCGTGCCCTACTTCGACGCCACCCAGGCACTGCTGGCCAAGAAGGGCCTGGGCGTCAAGACGCTGGAGGAGATCAAGGCCAAGGGGACCCCTCTCGGCGCCCAGGCCTCAACCACGGGCCTCGACTACGTCAAGAAGCAGGGGCTCAACCCCAAGGAGTTCGCCGACTCGCCCAAGGAGCTCCTGGGCCTGCAGTCCGGTCAGGTCGACGTGATCGTCCAGGACCTGCCGGTCGTGCTGACCTGGCTCAAGAAGCCGGAGATCGCTGACAAGTTCGAACTCGTCGCGAGCCTCAACACCGGCGAGCAGTACGGCATCGGCCTGAAGAAGAACGCCGATCCGGTGCTGCTCAAGGCCGTCAACGACGCGATCACGACGGCTAAGTCCGACGGCACCTACGAGCAGATCTACGTCAAGTGGTTCGGTAAGAAGCCCGGAGAGCTCGGCTGATCCATGACCGACCAGTCGACGGCGACTGAGCCACCGGGCCCTGCGGGGCCGCCCCCCGGCAGGGCCAGGTTCAGTCCCCGTAAGAAACAGAGGATCAGCCGGATCGTCCAGTATGTCGTGCTGGTCGCCGTCGCGGTCTTCCTCGTACTGCGCATCGAGTGGGGCAGCCTCGCGGAGAACTTCGCCAAGCCCGACGTCGCGGTGCAGGCGTGGCCGGACGTGTTCACGGTCGCCCTGAAGAACACGATCATCTACTCGGTCGGCGGCTTCTTCTTCGCGTTCCTGTTCGGCCTGCTGTTCGCCCTGATGAGGCTGTCGTCGGTGCTGCCGTACAGGTGGATCGCGATCGCCTACATCGAGATCTTCCGTGGTCTGCCCGCGCTGCTCATCTTCCTGCTCATCCTGTTCCTGCCGTTGGCGCTGCCAGGCTTCGAGGTGCCGGGCGGCACCTACGGCCAAGGCATCCTGGGCCTGACCATCGTCGGATCCGCCTACATGGCCGAGACGCTGCGCGCGGGATTGCAGGCGGTTCCCAAGGGGCAGATGGAGGCGGCGCGCTCACTGGGCATGTCGCATGCGCGGGCCATGATCAGCATCGTCATCCCGCAGGCCGTCCGCATCGTCATCCCGCCGACGACCAACCAGTTCGTCTCCCTGCTCAAGGACTCCTCGCTGGTGCTGTTCCTCGGCGTCACGGGTGAGTACGTCGAGCTCACCAAGTTCGGTAACGACCTGGCCTCCACGTACTCCAACGCCACGCCCATCCTGGTCGTCGGCGTGACCTATCTGCTCGTCACGATCCCGCTCGGCTACCTCGCGAGCCGGCTGGAGAAACGTCAGGGGAGGGGGCGGTGATGGCGACCCCGGCGGCTTCGGCGACGGCGGTGGCTCCAGTGGCCCACGCGGTCGAGATCAGGGACCTGCACAAGCACTTCGGCAAGCTCGAGGTGCTCAAGGGCATCGACTTCGCGGTCGAGCAGGGGCAGGTCGTGTGCGTCATCGGCCCTTCAGGGTCGGGCAAGTCGACGCTGCTGCGCTGCGTGAACCTGCTGGAGCAGCCGACCTCGGGCAGGGTCGTCCTGGAGGGCGTCGAGCTGACCGATCCCGACGTCGACATCGACGCGGCCCGCCGCCGTGTCGGCATGGTCTTCCAGCAGTTCAACCTCTTCCCGCACATGACCGTCCTGCAGAACGTGGTGATCGCCCAGCGGCGGGTGCTGAAGCGGGGCGCGGCGGAGGCGGAGCGGGTCGCCAGGGAGAACCTAGAGAAGGTCGGCGTCTCGGACAAGGCGGACTCCTACCCCGCCCAGCTGTCCGGCGGCCAGCAGCAGCGGGTGGCCATCGCCAGGGCGCTGGCCATGAGCCCCGCGCTGATGCTCTTCGACGAGCCGACCTCCGCGCTCGACCCCGAGCTGGTCGGCGACGTGCTCACGGTTATGCGCAAACTGGCGGAGGAGGGCATGACCATGCTCGTGGTCACCCACGAGATGGCCTTCGCCAGGGACGTGGCCGACCGGGTGGTCTTCATGGACGGCGGAGTGATCGTCGAGGACGGTCCCGCGGCTCAGGTCATCGGCGCCCCGCGGCATGAGCGGACCAGGAGCTTCCTGCGTCGCGTGCTCGACCCCACGCACACCGACGTCTGAGCCCGGCCGCCGGTGCTCCCCGGCTGCGGCCCGCGCCCGCGACGGCGCGGGCCGCGTCACCGCCCGAGGCCAGGGGATGGTCGCGCGGGGGTGGGCCGGGCCTTTTCGCGGAGATCCTCTCCCTGAGCCGCTCAGGGCTTCTCAGAGAGGTCGGCGGACCGTCGCCGCATATTTGTGCACCCGCCCACGACGTGCGGCCCAGAGGGCGGCTGAGGAGGCTCTGAGGGCCTTTCCCGGGATCCGTCCGGTGTCCCCGAGCGGGGCGGACGTGGGGACGGGAGGCGAGCACGAGCCCGGGGGGAACCTTTGGCGCCGCACAGGACTTCCCCGACCCTGCGCGTTTTCTACTCGGTCCCCCCACGGGCATCGATGTCACCCACCGTAGCGACCCGTGTGGCAAGAGTGCAAAAAGGGGAGGTCCGATTATGATCGAAAACGTATGGGATCAGAGATCGCGCAATACACAGGTAAGGCGCGAGGTGCACACCCTGCGGCCCCGGTCGTCGGTGATCTCGATCTCGTAGGTGGCGACCGTCCTGCCGCCGTGCGCCAGGGTCGCGACGCCGGTGACGTGGCCGGAGGTGACGGAGCGGTGGTGGGTGGCGTTGATCTCGATGCCGACCGCCCCGCGCCCGGGGCCCGCGTGGAAGGCCGCGCCGATCGAGCCGAGGGTCTCGGCCAGCACGCACGAGGCGCCGCCGTGTAGCAGGCCGTACGGCTGGGTGTTGCCTTCGACGGGCATCCGGCCGACGACCCGCTCCGGGGTCGCCTCGGTGATCTCGATGCCCATCCGCTCGACGAGCGTGCCGCCGTAGGTGCCGCCGAGCCGCTCCTCGAGGATGCGGGCGACTTCCTCTGGGTCTGTCATGGTCAAGGGGATGTCTCCTATAGCGCTGGACCAGCTTTTCTGTCGCACCAGGAGACTAGGCTTCCGGTGTGCCGAAGAACGAAGCGACCCCCTCGCGTCCGTGTCTGTTGCTGCTGGATGGGCATTCCCTGGCATACCGGGCTTTTTATGCCCTGCCCGAGGAAAACTTCTCCACCACGACGGGCCAGAAGACCAACGCGGTTTTCGGGTTCACCTCGATGCTGGTCAACGTGCTCCGTGACGAGCGGCCCACGCACGTGGCGGTCTGCTTCGACCGCTCAGAGCCGACGTTCCGGCACGAGGAGTATCCCGAGTACAAGGCGAACCGCAGCGAGAGCCCCGACAGCTTCCGCAGCCAGATGAGCCTGATCCACGAGATGCTCGACGCCCTGCGCGTCCCGCACCTGTCGCTGGCCGGCTACGAGGCCGACGACCTGATCGCCACGCTCGCCACCCGCGCCGCCGCGCAGGACATGAACGTGCTGATCGTCACCGGCGACCGCGACGCGCTGCAGCTGGTCGACGAGCGCGTCACGGTGCTGATGACCCGGGTCGGCATCAGCAACATGACCAGGTTCACCCCCGAGGCCGTGCTGGAGAAGTACGAGCTCACTGCGACCCAGTACCCCGACTTCGCGGCCATCAGGGGCGACACCAGCGACAACCTCAAGAACATTCCGGGCGTCGGGGAGAAGACGGCGGCCAAGTGGATCCGCGAGTTCGGCTCGCTGGAGGAGCTGGTCAACCGGATCGACGAGGTCAAGGGCAAGGTTGGCGACAAGCTGCGCGACCACCTTGACCAGGTCCTGATGAACCGCCGCCTGACCCAGCTCACCCGCGACGTCCCGCTCGACCTCGAGGTCTCCGCCCTGACGGTCGGCCAGGGCGAGCGCGCCGAGATCGACAAGATCCTCGACGCCCTTGAGTTCAGGGGTGAGCTGCGCGACCGGCTGTTCAAGACGCTCTCCTCGGCCGAGCCGGAGACGGGGGAGGGCTTCGAGGTCGAGACCGTCGTGCTCGGCCCCGACCAGGTGGCCCCGTGGCTGCGGCTGCTGCCCGAGGGCAGGGCCGGGCTCGCCTTCAGGGGCGCCTACGGCAGCGGCACGGGACGGATCGACAGCATCGCGATCGCCGCGCCCGGCGACGGCGGCGCGGGCGGCAGGCGCAGCGCCGCCTTCATCGACCCGGCCACACTGACGGAGGCGGACGAGGCGGCCCTTCGCGACTGGCTGTGCGACGCGTCGAAGGCCAAGGCCGTGCACGACGCGAAGGGGCCGATGCTGGCGCTGTGGGCGCAGGGGATGGACCTGCGCGGCCTGACGTGCGACACGGCGCTCGCCGCCTACCTGGCGATGCCGGGGCAGCGCTCCTTCCCGCTGGAGGACCTCGTGCGGACCTACCTGCAGCGGGAGTTGCGCAGCGAGGCCGAGAGCGGCGGCCAGGCCAGCCTGTTCGACGACCAGGACGCCGACACCGCCCACGACCTCGGGCTGCGGGCCATGGCCGTGCGGGAGCTGGCCGACGCGCTCGAGGCCTTCCTCGAGCCGCGCGGCGGCACCCACCTGATGGGCGACGTCGAACTGCCCCTGGTGACCGTCCTGGCCGAGCTGGAACGGGCCGGGATCGCGGCGGACGGCGAGTATCTCAGCGGCCTGGAGGCCGAGTTCGGCGCCGCGGTCAAGCAGGCGGTCGACGCGGCGCACGCCGCCGTCGGGGAGCAGTTCAATCTGGGCTCGCCCAAGCAGCTCCAGGAGATCCTGTTCGTCAAGCTCGCGCTGCCGAAGACCAAGAAGATCAAGACTGGCTACAGCACGGACGCCGAGCAGCTGGTGTGGCTGGCCACCCAGACCGACCACGAGCTGCCGACCATCATGCTCAGGCATCGCGACCAGGCCAAGCTGCGCACCACGGTCGAGGGGCTGATCAAGGAGATCGCCGACGACGGACGGATCCACACCACGTACAACCAGATCATGGCGGCCACGGGGCGGATCAGCTCGGAGAAGCCCAACCTGCAGAACATCCCGATCCGCACCGCGGAGGGCCGCAGGATCCGGCAGGGCTTCGTGGTCGGCCCCGGCTACGAGACCCTGCTGACCGCCGACTACAGCCAGATCGAGCTGCGGATCATGGCGCATCTGTCCGGAGACGAGTCGCTGATCGCGGCGTTCGAGTCCGGGCACGACTTTCACCAGGCCACCGCCGCGCGGGTCTTCGACATCGAGCCCCAGCAGGTCACCGGTGAGATGCGGGCCAAGATCAAGGCGATGAACTACGGCCTCGCCTACGGCCTGTCCGACTTCGGCCTGTCCGGGCAGCTCGGCATCCCGGTGCAGGAGGCCAGGGCGCTCAAGGACGAGTACTTCGAGGAGTTCGGCGGCGTCCGCGACTTCCTCAACGCGATCGTCACTCAGGCCAGGCAGGACGGCTACACCGAGACCATCATGGGCCGCCGCCGCTACCTTCCCGACCTCAACAGCGATAACAGGCAGCGACGCGAGATGGCCGAGCGGATGGCGCTCAACGCGCCGATCCAAGGGTCGGCCGCGGACATCATCAAGGTCGCCATGCTCAACGTGCAGAGCGCGCTCAAGGAGGCGGCGCTGCGCTCCCGGATGCTCCTCCAGGTCCACGACGAGCTCGTGTTCGAGGTGGCGCCCGGGGAGCTGGAGACGCTGCGCGAGCTGGTCGTCGACCGGATGAACGCCGCTTACTCACTGCGCGTCCCGCTGGACGTCTCCGTCGGGATCGGCCGCACCTGGGAGGACGCGGGGCACTGAGCACCCGCCACACGGTGGCCGTCACGGCGCCCACCGGACGGCTACTGTACGGCCCCGCGCGGTGGTGGCCGCGCGCGGGGGCCGTGCGTGCGGCGGTCCTCACACGGTCCTCACACAGTCCTCACACAGTCCTCACACGGTGATCGCGCGGGGGCCGTCACCCGGCGGTGGCCGCGCGGTGGTCACGCGGTGGTCACGTGGGGGCCGTCACCGTGCGGTCACCGTGTGGTCACCGAGTGGTGACTGTGTGGATCACTGATTGATTGCCCGGCCTGCCCGAGTCTGTTCTAGGGTGGTAATCCAGCCGATATCTCGATGGGTACGGGAGTTTTGTGCGGAGTTCAGCGCCACTCACGCAGATCATCATGCTTGCCAACGTGGTTGTTGTGATCGCCGCAGTGGTGGTGCTTCTCGTGCTCCCCACCGCCGCGGCCCCGACCTCCGCCTCGCTCGCGAGCACGGCGGCGCCGACCACCCCCGCGGGCACGGCCACACCGTCATCCCCGCCCTCGCCGACCCCCTCACCGACCCCCTCGCCCACGGTCAGCCTGCCCTCCGCCGAGCTGCCGCCGCCCGTCGTGGCCTCCGCGGAGTTCGCGCGGCAGATCAAGGCCAACGAGGCGGGAATGGTCCCGGTGCTGATGTACCACCGGATCATGAAGAAGCGGCTGGCCTCCATCGACCGCACCCCCGACCAAGTGCGCAAGGAGATGGAGAAGCTGGCCAGGGACGGCTACGTGCCGATCACCGCGCGCGAGTTCGTCAACGGGAACATCGACATCCCCGCGGGCAAGCACCCGGTCGTGCTGACCTTCGACGACGGCCACCCGAGTCACTTCGCGCTGGACGGCGACGGCGTGCCCGTCAAGGACACCGCGGTCGGGATCATCTACGAGGTGGCGAAGAAGTATCCGAGCTTCCGCCCCGTCGCGACGTTCTGGGTCAACCGGCAGCCGTTTGGCCTGCGCGACGGGCGCGACCAGGAGCGCGCGGTGCGGTGGCTGAGCTCGCATGGCTTCGAGGTGGCCAACCACACCTGGAATCACTCCTATCTGCCCGGCCTGTCGAAGAAGAAGATCGCCGAGCAGGTCGTCCGGATCCAACGGCTGTTGGAGAAGTTCGGCGCGGGCTCCTCGGACACGCTGGCGCTGCCCTTCGGCGCGATGCCGCGCAAGAAGTCGACCGTCCAGGCGGGAAAGTGGGACGGCACCTCGTTCGCGTTCAAGGGCGTCTTCCTGGCCGGCGCGCAGCCGTCGTCCTCACCCTTCACCAAGGACTACGACTGGCGGGCCATCCAGCGGGTCCAGAGCAACGGCAAGAAGGGTGAATGCCGCAAATGGTGCTCGCAGTACTGGCTGGAGTGGCTCAACAAACATCCGGATCGTCGATACACGGCGGACGGGGATCCCGAACACATCTCCGTGCCGGAGAGACTTCGAGGTAATATCAGCCCGCAGCGGAGGCAGCAGATCAACGCCTATTGAGGGCGTTGGATCAAGGCTTTGGCGTCGGCGTGTCGTGCCACCGGATTGACCAGGCTCGTCTGTTCTCATATGCTGATCGCTGCGCTGTGGGCTCGCGCGTGTCTCGGACGGAGTGGGCTCGCGCTCGATCAAGCCGATGGATCGGCTGGACGATAAGAGGCCTGCTGCGTGTTCGCCACATCGACATCTGTCCGCGTTCGGAGCAATTCCACACATGACGAGCAGCACTGAGGCCACCTCGAGCACCCCGCAGGTAGCGGTCAACGACATCGGCTCCGAGGAAGAGTTCCTCGCAGCGATCGACCTGACCATCAAGTACTTCAACGACGGCGACATCGTCGAGGGCACCGTCGTCAAGGTCGATCGAGACGAAGTTTTGCTCGACATCGGCTACAAGACCGAGGGCGTCATCCCCTCGCGTGAGCTCTCGATCAAGCACGATGTCGACCCGGCGGATGTCGTCGAGGTTGGCGAGCACGTCGAGGCCCTCGTTCTCCAGAAGGAGGACAAGGAGGGGCGCCTCATCCTGTCCAAGAAGCGCGCCCAGTACGAGCGCGCCTGGGGCACGATCGAGAAGATCAAGGACGAGGACGGCATCGTCACCGGCACCGTCATCGAGGTCGTCAAGGGCGGCCTGATCCTCGACATCGGCCTGCGCGGCTTCCTGCCCGCCTCGCTGGTCGAGATGCGCCGCGTCCGCGACCTGCAGCCCTACGTGGGCCGTGAGCTCGAGGCCAAGATCATAGAGCTGGACAAGAACCGCAACAACGTGGTTCTCTCCCGCCGGGCCTGGCTTGAGCAGACCCAGTCCGAGGTTCGCCAGACGTTCCTCAACACCCTGCAGAAGGGTCAGGTCCGCAAGGGCGTCGTCTCCTCGATCGTCAACTTCGGTGCGTTCGTGGACCTCGGCGGCGTCGACGGACTGGTTCACGTCTCCGAGCTGTCCTGGAAGCACATCGACCACCCCTCCGAGGTTGTCGAGGTCGGCCAGGAGGTCACCGTCGAGGTTCTCGACGTCGACATGGAGCGCGAGCGGGTCTCGCTGTCGCTCAAGGCGACGCAGGAGGACCCCTGGCAGCAGTTCGCCCGCACCCACCAGATCGGTCAGGTCGTTCCGGGTCGCGTCACCAAGCTGGTGCCGTTCGGTGCGTTCGTCCGCGTCGAGGAGGGCATCGAGGGCCTGGTCCACATCTCCGAGCTGGCCGAGCGCCACGTCGAGATCCCCGAGCAGGTCGTCCAGGTCGGCGACGAGATCTTCGTGAAGATCATCGACATCGACCTCGACCGTCGCCGGATCTCGCTGTCGCTCAAGCAGGCGAACGAGGGCGCGATCGGCGCCGACGTCGAGTTCGACCCCACGCTGTACGGCATGGCGGCGACCTACGACGACTCGGGCAACTACATCTACCCCGAGGGCTTCGACTCCGAGACCGGCGAGTGGCTCGAGGGCTTCGACCGCCAGCGCGAGGAGTGGGAGCGGCAGTACGCCGAGGCCCAGACCCGCTTCGAGGCGCACAAGAAGCAGGTCGAGGAGGCCCGCAAGGCCGAGGCGGAGGCGGGCGAGGCAGCTCCCACCTCCTACTCCGGTGAGACCCCGGCCGCCGGCTCCAGCAGCGGCTCCTCCGCTCCGGCGGCGGGTGCCCTCGCCTCCGACGAGGCTCTCGCGGCCCTGCGCGAGAAGCTCGCGGGCGGTCAGAGCTGACGCCTTCGGCGGTTGATGTGGCGATCTGAAGATCCGAGAAAAGGGCTCCGCTCAGGCGGGGCCCTTTTTTCGTTTCCGCGCGTCAGGGCATTCTTGCCCACACGCTAGGGTTGCGGGGTGAGCGTGATCGAACGGGCGAAGCCCGGGGACGCAGGCGAGATCCTGACCGTGCAGCGGGCCGCCTACGTGAGCGAGGCCCAACTGTACGGCGATCCGTTCATCCCGCCCCTGGTCGAGTCGGTTGAGCAGGTCGGCAAGGTGGTGAGGGCGGGTGTCGTGCTCGTCGCCCGTGAGGGGGAGCGCGTCGTCGGCGCGGTCCGCGGGCGGATGTCCGGCGCCACCTGCCTGGTCGGCCGTCTGGTGGTCGCGCCGGACCTCCAGGGCAGGGGGATCGGCGGCGCCCTGCTGGCCGCCCTCCACGACGAGATGGTTTCCGCCCTGGCGTTCGACCTGTTCACCGGGCACCAGTCCGAGGGCAACCTGCGGCTCTACCGGCGGTACGGCTATCGGGAGACCCACAGGGAACGGATGAGCGACCACCTGACCTTGATCCACATGCGCAGGCAGCTGTAGCCGCGGCCGGACAGGCGCTCCTGGCGGGTGTCTCCCGGTTCACGCGGGCTCACGCCCCGGGGCCTAGGGGCGTGGGCCGTACCGCGTATGCTGCGGCTCATGGTGAAGGTGGGGCTTACCGGCGGGATCGGTTCCGGCAAGAGCGAGGTGTCGCGGAGGCTGTCGGCCAGGGGGGCCGTGGTGATCGACGCCGACAAGGTCGCCCGGGAGGTGGTCGAGCCGGGGACCGAGGGGCTTGAGCGGATCATCGCCCTGTTCGGGGCCGAGGTGCTACGCGAGGACGGGTCGCTTGACCGGGAGAGACTCGGCTCCATCGTCTTCGCCGATTCGGACAAGCTGGCCTCCCTCAACGCCGTCGTGCACCCGCTGGTCGGGGCACGGGTTGCAGAGCTGCAACGCCAGGCGGACGAGGACGCGATCGTCGTCTACGACGTGCCGCTGCTGGTTGAGAACAACCTCGCCCCTATGTACGACGTCGTGGTCGTGGTCGACGCGGCTGACGAGGTGCGCCTCGACCGGCTGGTCAGGCTACGGGGCATGGCCGAGGGAGACGCCAGAGCCAGGCTCGCCGCGCAGGCGAGCCGCGAGGATCGGCTGAAGATCGCCGACATCGTGGTACCCAACGAGGGGTCGCTGGAGGAGCTGGAGGCCCGGGTCGACGAGCTCTGGGCAGACCTGTCTGCCCGCGCGGGCACCTGAGTCGTCTGGGACACGATGCCAGGCCCTGCCGTCTCTGCCGGGTTCATGCCGATCCCGCACCGGGTACGGCCGGTCCGGAGGGCCCATGGACTGACGGTGAGACCAGACCTTGGTAGCACTCCTGGCTCCCTCTCCGGAACGAGTTCACGCAGGTCTCCTGGATGAGTTCGCCCAGATAAAAGGTCATCCGCGCGGTTCATGTGATCCGGCATCCCCGTCATCTACCGTCGAAGTACTTTTCAGCGGCGACGGGGGTCGGCATGCGGGGCGTGCGAAGCGTGGGCGGGGTCGTGGCGGTCGCGGCCGTCGTTGCCCTCGTCCTGCCGCTGGTTCTGCCGCTGGCCCGCATTCCCGGCCCGGAGAAACTGCTTTCCGGGAGGGCGCCCGAGGGGCTTTACCTTCAGGTGGCCGCCCATCCCGACGACGACCTGCTGTTCATGAGCCCTGACCTGCTGAAGCTGGTCGCGCGCGGCGCGCGCACCGTCACGATCTACCTCACCGCGGGGGAGGGGATGGCGGGGATACGCGACGGACACCTGCCGAGACGGTACGTCGCCGACAGGCAGCGGGGCGTCAGAGCCGCATACGCCTGGGTCGCCGGGGTCCGTGACCGGTGGCGGCACGAACTGATGGCGGCCGGGCGGACGCAGGTCGAGGTGGACACCCTGACGGACCTGCCCCGCGTTCAGCTGGTCTTCGCCGGGTTGCCGGACGGGGGCGATCCCAGGGCGGATGGCGGGCGCGGCGCGCTGACCCGGTTGTGGGCCGACCCAGGGGGCCGCACTTGCGTGCGTGCCTTCGTGCGCCGTGCCACCTGCCTGTCCCACGACGACGTGCTGGACATGCTGCGCGCGCTGGTGCGCGCCTTCAGACCCAGCGTGTTGAACACCCTCGACCCCGCCCCGCCGCTGGGCGCCGCCGACCACCCCGACCACGTCGCCGCCGCCCGGTTCGCGGCCGCGGCCGCGCCTGAGGGCGTCGAGGTGATCGCTTACCGGGGGTACCCCATCCAGTTCCTCCCGCCCAACCTCCACCCGGCGGAACGCGAGGTCAAACGCAAGGCCTTCGCCATCTACCGGCAGTACGACTACCGGGCGGGCACAGGCCGCCGCTACGACGCCTGGCTCGAACGCATGTACCGCCACCGGCCGGACAAACCCATTGCTCCCACCCCGCTGTCCTCGCGATGATGAAGCATGATCGTGACACCGGAGCTGCTCGCCTACTACGAGTAAGGCAGAGAGCACGACCGGCTCCGTGAGGGCCGGGACAGGCTGGAGTTCTGGCGGCCCCGGGCGGCCACATGCTCACCGTCGCCCACGCGTCTGCGCGGGTCTGAGACAACGATCTACCAGGTGCGGCACGTCCCCGTCCGGCCGAATCGGCAACGGCACCGGTCTCGGGTGAAAGATCTCAACGGTCCTGGAACGGAAGCAGGTATCTGGCCTGTCCGGCCGGACCGGGGAACGTGTCCGCGACCGTCATGAGACAGGCGCCTCGAAGCCGGGCAGTGGGCTATCTGGCCCTTCCCGCCAGCAGCTCGGCCCACGCCACCCGGATCTCACTGAGCGAGGAGTGGGGGGTCTCGTGCGTCTCGCACACCTCCCCCGAGTGAACGGTCCGCCTGATGAACGCCTGCCCGCCGCCCTCGCACAGCTCGTAGACCGTCGCCCTGCATGCACAGGTCCACTCCAGCGGCCGCACCCGCTCCAGCGTCCGGTACGGCGTCCGCCAGTCCAGCCGCGCCGCGTCGCCCTCCGTCACGGTCACGTGCGGACTTAGGCACCTTTCCTGTGGCACCATCACGGGCCTCCCCAGGTCATCTCGGACGGGCCGGCGACTCTTCGCCGGGTGTTCGTAGCCGGGGGAGACACGGAGTGCGTCCGTGACCGGATCGTGATCCCAGGGATCTTGGGACTCCCGAGACTCTCGGGGATCTTCGGGATCTCCGAGATCTCCGAGATTTCGGGTGGGCGGCGTCTCGGCGGGGAGGCTGCGCGCCCGAGGGGCGTGGGGAACGGGGCGGCGCCCCCGGTCGGCGGGTGGTGACGACCGGGGCGCAGCCGTATGGTGGGGGCGGTCAGAACCAGCCGCGGTGCTGGGCCATCGCGTGGAGGCCGGCGCGCAGCGACTGCTCGACCTGGCCCGGGTGGTCGTTGTAGTGGACCGTGAACCGGTTGTACGTGTCGTGGCTCGAGCTCAGGAAGCCGCCGCGCTTGTCGGCCTCCAGGATGACGTCCATCGCCTGCGGACCCGAGATGAAGGTCAGTTCGAGCTCGTTGAAGTGCCGAGCGTACTCGTGGCCCGCGTAGTACTCGATCTCCTGGAAGAACGGCATCCGCGAGCCGCGCAGCGTGCCGCGCTCCAGGTCGGCCTTCTTGAAGCGGAAACCCATGTGGTCCAGCGCGCCGAGCACGTGGTCCTGGGCGGGCAGCGGGTTGACGAACAGCGGGTCGAGGTCGCCCTTGTCCAGCGCCCCCGCCAGGGACAGCTCGGTGGAGACACCCAGTTGCATGCCGCGCAGCGGGTGGCCACCGATGGCGCTGATCGGGGTCTCCCACGGGACGGGGATCTCGAAGGACGCGGACTGCGGGGCGCCCGCGGCGAGATGGAAGGACCCGGTGATCTGCTGGCGCAGGAAACTGTAGGTCGACCTGTACTCGTTGTCTCCGCTCTCGACCTCGACGACCGCGGTGAAGTCGATGAAGATGCCCTCGACCCGGTAGTCGGAGCCGCCGCCGCGGAAGTTCACCTGCCCGCGCAGGATCTCGCCGGGGCGGACGTTGGAGTTCAGCAGCACCGTGTCGACCTCGACACCGGCGCCGAAGGCGGCCATGAGTTTACGGAAAACCATGGGGGACTCCCGGAGGTTGAAGGTTTCAGTTGGGTTCAACGGACGGTTTGACCTGGCCGTTCCCCCCGCTGAGCTGCGGCAGGAGCTGGGCCATGAGCATAGTGGACAGCACGGAGGTCTCACCGGAGGTGCCGCCGGTGCGCACGACGACGGGACGCGGGGCGTTCTCCGCGAGCTTGGCGCCCACGTCCAGGCGGCGGCGGGCCAGCTCGTACTGGAGCACGGCGCGGTTGTCGCGGTAGGAGTCGGCGAGCCTGCGCAGCCCCTTGGCCTCGTTCTCCGCCGAGGTCAGCTCGGCCCTGCCCCTGGCCTCGATCTCCCAGCGCACCCGCTGCGCCTCGGTCTCGTGCTCCTCGAGCATGCGGGCGACGTCCTTGCGCGCGGTGTTGGCGGCCGCCCTGACCTCGACGATGCGGGCATCCCTCGTCTTCTTCGCCCGCTCGATCTCCATGAGCAGGGTGTCGATGCGCCGCTTGCGGGTCAGCTCCCACTCCCGCTCGAAGGCGGACAGCTCCTTGGCGACCTTCTCGCGGGTCGCCAGGTGCTGCTGGTACTGGTCGGGCAGCTGCACGTCGGGGATGTTCGCACCGGTGATGCGCACGCCGTACCTGCCGAGCTGGCGGGTGAGCAGCTCCTGCATGTCACCCACGTCGGAGCCGCGCAGGTCGTAGGCCCGCTCGGTGTTGACCCTGCGGCTGCGCTGGCGGATGGCGTCCTGTACGGCGCTGCTGAGCACGAGGTCGAAGTTGCCGGCGCCGATCGTCTTGACGAAGGCGACCGGGTCGACGATACGGAACTTCAGGAAGAACTCGATCGACTTCAGCGGCACGTTCTCCGCGGTCGGGCAGGCCACGATCGGGGCGGAGTAGGGGATCTCGGTCGAGGTGTCCACGACCGCGTCGACCCGGTCCCACGGCAGCCACAGATAGTGACGCCCCGGAGGCAGCGTGCCGACGATCGCCCCCCAGCGGCTGCGCACGCCGGTCGTGCCCTCCTCGATCTCGATGATGGCCCTGCGCCACAGCCAGACCAGGGCGGTGAGCAGCGACAGCGCCGAGCCGAAGGCCGCCAGGGCGGAGAGGACCCCGCCACCGAGCAGCGCCGTGCCCGCGAGGTAGAGCGCGAGGAACAGCAGCGCGACCCAGGCGAAGCCTCTGCGGTCCTTGGGGATGACGACCGGGACGAGCTGGCCGGACTCACCGCCGCGCAGCAGCTGGCGGATCTCCGACCAGGAGGCCAGGGATTCCTTGATCTTGGAGAACTCTCGGCTCATCTCAGATGTCTTCCTGCGCGGCGGACGGTACGGCGTGCGTGGCGGCTGCGGCGTCTCCACCGGCCGTCACGGGGATTCCAGGCGTCCCTGAGGGGCCGGCGGCCGCTGTGGCCTTGCTCTCCGTGCTCTCCGTCGCCGGGTTGAGCAGGGCCGCGATCTCGGCCTCCCGGCCCTCGACCCGCAGACCGATCTCGGTGATCCGTGCCCTGATCGCCGACATGTCGGCCTCGGAGAACAGCTGTGTCTCGCGGCTGCCGACGAGCTGCCTGGCCAGGGTGAGAAGGTCGATGTCCGTGCTCTCGCCGACCTGCACCACACGGGGCAGGTGGGCGGCCACGGCCTCCAGCTTGTCGAGCAGGTCCTGCTGGAACCGGTAGTCCAGGATCTCCGGCGCCTCCGCCGCGCTCAGTGCCCTGATGTCCAGCGCCTGGGCCTCAAGCAGCGCCGCATTGGCCTTCGCGGTCGACTCCGCCTCGACGAGCCGCTGGCTCGCCTGGGCCTTGGCCTGGTGGGAGGCGCGCTCCAGCGCGGTGTCCATCCGCGCCTGGTAGCCCGCGATCTCCGCGTGGATGGCCGACAGCTGCTCCTGCAGTCCGGCGAGCTCCTTGACCAGGTCGCCCTCGTTCTGCTCTTTGCGCAGCTGCAGCTCGTACTCGTAGGTGTACGCCTCCTTGGCGACCCTGATCATCTCCGGCGCCGCGAGGTCCATCCGGTACTCCTGGCTGGACGGCTCCGCGTGGGTGATGTTCACATCGGTGAGCCGTACGGCGGGCAGGAACTGCTGGTTCAGATTGTCCAGCATGCCCAGGGTGCTCTCGCCGACCAGGTCGTAGATGTCCTCGGCGCGCTGGGCGTAAATGAGGGAGCGGGTCACCTCGCTGATCGCGTTCTGCAGCTTGGCCTGGAAACCGCCGACCGAGCCGAGGACGAAGATGAACTCGGCCGGGTCCTCGATCCGGAACTGCAGGAACAGGTCGACGCTCGCCTTGACGCCCTGCTGGGTCGGGGCCTCGCGGATGGGCGCGTTGAAGGGGTACTCGCGGGTGGTGTTGACGATGTAGCTGACCCGCTTCCACGGGTTGAGCAGCGTCACCCGCCCCGGTTCCGCGATCTGCACGAGCTTGCCGAACTTGGTGATCAGCGCCTTGCAGCCCTCCGGCACCATGACCACGCTCCGCCGCCACCACAGGAACGCGGCGGCCAGCACCAGCACGGCCCAGTAGTGCGGCCCGAAGAGCACTCGCGCGCCCTCGGGCAGGCCGGTGGCGATCAGGCCGACCAGGCCGAGTCCCGCCAGGGCCACCAGGGGGACGACGACCCGCGCCGTCGTGCCCTTGGGGATCACCACAGGGGAGATCACGTGGACCGTCTCGCCGTTCTGGCCGTCACCGGCGAAGCTACGGTTGACGATCTCTCCGGCCTCGTTCAGCGAGGCGCTGCGAGCCTCGATCAGCGTGCCGACGGAGGTGCCCTGCTCACGCGCGGCGAGGAAGTCGGCGGGGTTGAGTGCGAACCCCTTCTCCGCCGGCTGTCCCGTCACCTGCCCGGCGATCTGCCCCGCCACCTGGCCTACCACCTGGCCCGCCACTTGCCCCGCGACCTGGCGCAGGTCGGCCCCCTGACCGTATGCCTGGGCAGCCGCCATCGCCGACTGGATGGCCTCTCTTGGCCGGGACATCACACCTCCGGTGGATCCGTTTATCAAAAGCCCGATATATCACGCTTGGTGACCGCGTGCACGGGTGACAGTAAAGGACATGTGGCTTGCGATCGGCTTGACATGCAGTTGAAGGGCGTGCTGCGGAGAAGACGACGGGGAGCGGTCGGCGCGGTGAGGCGGGGAAAGAGCCCGGCCGGCGAACGGGAGCGGGAATGTCGGTGGCGCCCCCTACAGTGGTTGAGGTGAGGCCGGTAACAGATTTGCAGCGCAAGGTGGCCCCCTTCGAGGCCGTCACCGACATGACCCCCTCGGGCGACCAGCCGACCGCGATCGCCGAGCTTGAGCGGCGTGTGAAGGCGGGCGACAAGGACAACGTCCTGCTGGGCGCGACGGGCACGGGCAAGACAGCCACGGTCGCCTGGCTGATCGAGCGGCTGCAGCGGCCGACCCTGGTCATCCAGCCGAACAAGACGCTCGCCGCGCAGTTCGCCAACGAGCTGCGCGAGATGATGCCGAACAACGCGGTCGAATACTTCGTCTCCTACTACGACTACTACCAGCCCGAGGCCTACGTCCCGCAGAGCGACACCTACATCGAGAAGGACTCCTCGATCAACGAGGAGGTCGAGCGGCTGCGCCACTCGGCAACCAACTCGCTGCTGACCCGCCGTGACACGATCGTGGTCGCGTCGGTCTCGTGCATCTACGGCCTGGGCACCCCCCAGGAGTACGTCGACCGCATGACCGCTCTGAAGGTCGGCCAGGAGATCGAGCGTGACACGCTGCTGCGCCGCCTGGTCGACATGCACTACACCCGTAACGACCTGGCCTTCACCCGGGGCACCTTCCGGGTGCGCGGCGACACGATCGAGATCATTCCGAAGTACGAAGAGCTCGCCGTGCGCATCGAGATGTTCGGCGACGAGATCGAGAAGCTCTCCACGATGCACCCGCTGACCGGCGAGGTGATCACCGAGGACGAGGAGCTCTACATCTTCCCCGCCTCCCACTACGTGGCGGGTCCCGAGCGGATGGACAGGGCCGTCCGGGACATCGAGGCCGAGCTCGCCGAGAGCCTGCAGACGATGGAGCGGCAGGGCAAGCTCCTTGAGGCCCAGCGGCTGCGCATGCGCACCACCTACGACCTGGAGATGATGCGCCAGATCGGCACCTGCTCCGGCATCGAGAACTACTCACGGCACATGGACGGCCGTTCCCCGGGAAGCGCGCCGAACACCCTGCTCGACTACTTCCCCGAGGACTTCCTGCTGGTCCTGGACGAGTCGCACCAGACGGTCCCGCAGATCGGCGCGATGTACGAAGGAGACGCCTCCCGCAAGCGCACGCTCGTCGACCACGGCTTCCGGCTGCCCTCCGCCCTGGACAACCGCCCGCTGAAGTGGGAGGAGTTCCTGGAGCGGATCGGCCAGACGGTCTACCTCTCCGCGACCCCCGGATCCTACGAGCTGGGCCGCTCGGGGGGCGACGTGGTGGAGCAGGTGATCAGGCCGACCGGCCTGGTCGACCCCGAGGTGATCGTCAAGCCCACGAAGTCCCAGATCGACGACCTGGTCCACGAGATCAGGACGCGCACGGAGAAGGACGAGCGGGTCCTGGTCACCACGCTGACCAAGAAGATGTCCGAGGACCTCACCGACTACCTGCTCGAGCTGGGCATCCGGGTCCGCTACCTGCACAGCGAGGTCGACACGTTGCGCCGCATCGAGCTGCTGCGCGAGCTGCGGATGGGCGAGTTCGACGTGCTGGTCGGCATCAACCTGCTCCGCGAGGGCCTGGACCTGCCCGAGGTCTCGCTGGTCGCGATCCTCGACGCCGACAAGGAGGGTTTCCTCCGCTCGGAGACCTCGTTGATCCAGACCATCGGCCGCGCGGCCCGTAACGTCTCCGGCCAGGTCCACATGTACGCCGACCGGATCACCCCCTCCATGGAGCGGGCGATCGAGGAGACCAGCAGGCGCAGGGCCAAGCAGATCGCCTACAACGAGGCCAACGGCATCGACCCCCAGCCGCTCCGCAAGAAGATCGCCGACATCCTCGACTCGCTCAACCGCGAGGACGCCGACACCACCCAGCTCCTCGGCGGCAGCGGCCGTCAGCAGTCGCGCGGCAAGGCCCCGGTCCCCGGCTTCGCGGTCAAGCAGGTCGGCCAGCACGCCAAGGCCATCGCGGGGGAGATGCCGAGGGCTCAGCTGGAGGCCCTGGTCGAGTCGCTCACCGAGCAGATGCACCAGGCGGCCGCCGACCTCCAGTTCGAGGTGGCCGCCCGGCTGCGTGACGAGATCAAGGAGCTCAAGCGAGAGGTCCGCGACATGCGCGAGGCCGGAGTCTCCTGATCCGGGGCCGTGAGCCCGCGTTGCGGGGCGGGCGGGGTTTCCGTAACCCCGCCCGCCTGGTCGGACCTCGGCGGTGCCGTCAGCGGACGAACTTTCTCAGATCGAGATCGATGTCGACATCGAAGCCGATGTTCGTCTGCAGACGATTTCGATGAATCCCGGTGGGCACATAGGCCTTGACGGCGGGCTCCAGTTCGAAGGTGTAGACGACGGGCTGTTCGTCTTCCTCCTCGACGCGCCAGAAATGTTTGATTCCCGCGTTCGAGTACCCGATCGGCTTAGTGACCCGGTCACGATCCATTGATTCGAGGGACACCACCTCGACTGCGAGACGCGCATCCTCAGGTTTGAAGGAGGTCGTCTTCATGCCCATCAGCGCCGAACGGTCCACCACCATGATGTCGGGCTCGGGACGTTGCCGGATTCCGAGAGTCACCGTCATCTCCCGGACGACGGCGAGATCGTCCGGCGGACTCAGCTGCTGCTCGAAACGTCTAAGCATGAACATGTGGAACGTGGTTTGCGGCGACATCATGATGAGTGACCCGTCGATCAGTTCGACGTGCCGGGGCGCGTCGGGCGGGAGATGATCGAGCATGTCGGCGGTCCACCCACCGGGCGGTCCTGGATAGAACCACTCAGGAAGCGCCGTGGTCATCAGAAGACCTCCTTCGAGACACTACGGAACTCACGCGACAGGACCATCCTGCCGCTTTCCGTAGTCGTGCTACAGGCAGTGGAGGAATTGCCTGGTCGATGCCGCTGCCGTCTGTCTCCGGATGACACCTGGACAAGGTTCCGGCGAGGCTGGAGCACGGAAGCCGTCGAAAGCCTGAGATCGCCCCGGACGGGACGGCTCAGCGGTGCTCGTCGCGGGGGGAGCGGGGGACGGCCGTGCGCCGGTAGAGCTCGTCGATCTCGTCCAGGGGGTCGGGGGCGCGGCGGCGCGCCTCGATCTCCAGGTCGGTCCGGCTCTGGATGTCGTCGATGCCGGTCGCCGAGTGCGCCATCTGGTCGTTGAGCAGGTCGGCGCGGATCCGGGCGCAGGACGTGGTCAGCTTGGCGTGGTGCTCGCGCAGGCGCCCCAGGGAGGCGTGGTCCACGTAGGCGGAGACCCTGCTGTGCTGGGCGTAGAGGGCGAGCTGGCCGTCCAGCTGCTCGGCGTGCGCGCCGATCTCCGCCACCAGCTGGGGCAGGTCGCCGAGACCCCAACCGGCACGCAGCGCCTGGTCAACGGCCTGCCGGGTCAGGGAGACCTCCCGCCGCAGGTCGAGGCGCATCCGCTCGGTCTCGCCCACGTCGCCCGGGCTCATCGCCGCCATGTGGGAGGCAACCCGGCCGGTCACCTTGCGGGCCTTCTTGGTGGCCTTCTTGCCGACCTTGACCAGGAGGTAGACGCCCGCGGCGGCGGCCAGGAGGAAGAACAGCAGAGCCACCAGCACGATGGTGAGAAAAGTGCCGATCGGAGCCACCTCCTGACGGGAAAAACAGGGTGTTTCGAGCATAGCCCGCCTGACCGCATACGCGCGGGCCGTACCGCCGCAGTCCGGATCGCCACCGCTGTCGCCTGCCCGCGGGCCGTGCGACGGCGAACGGCCGCCGAACCGTGAGCGGCACCGCCTGTCCACGTGCGCGCGGGCCGTGCGTACGGCCCGGCGGCCGCGGCGGCCGGTCAGGCAGGGCTTCGCCGGAGCGTGCGACGTCGCCGCCGCACCTTGCGGATGGCCCACCAGGCGGACACGGCCAGCGCGGCGACCGCGACCACGACCAGGACCGGGAGGAAGATCGCGATCAGGCTCATGCCGAGCGCTCCCGCGTCCTCCATCGTGCTCACCACCGGGGCGCCGACCCCGGCGGTCGTGGCGTTGACCACGGGCCTGGCGGTCGTCTTCATCACGTGCACCGCCAGCGCGATGCCGATGCCGAGTATCCAGCCGACCCAGGGGTTGTGGCTCATCCAGCTCGAGCCGTCCAGGCGGGCCGCCGCCTCGGTCGCGCTGAACACCACACCGCCGGAGGCGGGACGGACCACGGTCTGGATCATGTCGTTGACGCTGTCGACCACCGGGACCTTGTCGAGGACGATCTCCGCGAGCAGCAACACGCCGATGATCCCGAGCACCCACCCGTTGGACAGCCAGGCGAACTCCTGCGGCAGCCGTACCTCGTCGGTGAGGTTGGCGAGCAGGCCGACGACGAGCAGGGGGATGTAGGCGTTGAGGCCCGCCGCCGTGGAGAGTCCCAGGCCAGTCAGTGCCGCGAGCATCGCACCTCCGTTGTGTCTTCTCCTCCCTCAACGTTTCCCTCCCGCCGAACGATCCCACCCCGTCTCCCCGATTACCTGGCGTGAGTTGACGAAGGTGACGTTCCCGGACACGAAAAACGAGGGGCGCACGCCGCGGCGGGGTGCGCCCCTCGTGTTCCCGAGGGCTACTCCGGGACGGGGACCCGGAGTACCTCGCCCTTACCCGGCGCCATGGCCTTGTCGGCCACGTAGACGGCGCCGTCGGGGCCCACGGCCACGCCGAGCGGGGTGGTCAGCGTGCCGGGCTTGAGAAGTTCGGTGCGCGTGCCGTCGCTCTCGATCCGGTAGACGGTGCTCTTGCTCATGCCGTCCGCGGGGAGCGGCCCGACGGATCCGAGGACGACCAGCCTGCCCTTGGCGTCGAAGGTCACGTCGGCGACCGTGGTGAAGCCGCCCGCAGCTGTGGTGACCTTGCCGTTCTTGAGGCGCAGCACCCGGGCCGCGCCCTCGGGGTTGGGGAAGCCACCGTGCTCGGCGACGTAGTAGGCGCCGTCGGGGCCCTTGGCGATGCCCATCGGCACCGACTGCATCGGGACCTTGCTGCCCTTGGGCAGCTTGAGCACGGGGGGAGCGTCGACGGACCTGGCGTGCAGGACCGCCTCCGTGCTGACGCGGCCCTTCTTGTTCACCCGCAGCACGGAGTTGCCGCCGGTGTCCGCGACGAGCGCGCCGCCGCCGGGCAGCGGAGCCACCCCGAACGGGTAGGAGTCGACGGCACTGCCCTTGTCCTTGCGGTCGGGGTTGTGCTTGGTCTCGTAGGCGGCCAGGTCGGCGATCGAGATCCGCCTGCCCTTCTTGGAGATCGTCAGCAGCGTGCCCAGGGTTGCGGCCTTGGGGCCGAGCTTGGCGCGGAAGGCGGTGTCGCCGGAGAAGCCGACGGTCACCAGCAGGTCGCCCTTCGCGGTGAACGTCACGTCGTGCGGGCCGAGCGCGAACGGGCCGCTGGCGGCCGAGGGCAGGCCGTCGATGAGCACGGAGGTCTTGCCGTCCTTGAGCGTGCTGATCCGCCCGGTGAGGCCGAGGCACATCTTCTCCGGCTTCTCGCCCTCCTGGGCGGGTGGCGTGGCGCACTTGACCTTGCCGCCGTGGCCGGACTCGGCGATGTACAGCGTGCCGTCAGGGCCGAAGGACAGCCCGCGCGGACTGTCGAGTCCCTTGGCGACGACCTCGGCCGCGCCGTCGGCCGCGTGCGCCGTCGCGATCCGGCCGGTCGCGTGCGCCGCCGTGGCCTGACCGGCCGTCATGGCCAGCACCGCGATCCCCCCTGTGGCAGCCGCGAGCAGCTGGCGACCGATACGAACTCCGCTCAACGCAATCCCCTCCACAACCCCCCGCCACATCCGTCGGCAGGAGCGAACACGGGAAAGCTACGAGCCGCGCTGAGCCCCTCACAAGGGAAAACCGCCGTAATCCACCGGTCTCCGCGACGATTTCCGTCCAGCGGGTGACGGTCCGTCCGTCCCCAGGCTGACGACGGGCCGCCCGGCCACCAGGACCCTCGTTTGTCCGTCAATATGGGTGCTTCCTTGTTTACCTCGTATTAAGAGCTAATATTTCCCTATGAGCGAGACGGACCTTCCCGAGGCTCTGGCCGACGTCCTGGCCGGGATCCAACGGCTCGTCCGGCGCAGGCTGCGCCAGGGCATGACAGGGCCACGATTGCGCGGGGCCCAGGTCGAGTTGCTGCGGCTGGTCTCCGCCAGGCCGGGGATCGGCGTCTCCGCGGCGGCGAAGGAGCTCTACCTCGCGGGGAACTCGGTGTCCACGCTGGTCAACCAGCTCACCAGGGCAGGCCTGCTGCGCCGCGAGACCGGCCAGGACGACCGCAGGTCCGCGCGGCTGCTGCCGACCGCAGAGGCACAGGCGCGGCTGCGCGCCTGGCAGGAGCGGCGCGCCGCGCTCGTCCGAGAGCAGGTCGAACGGCTCGGCGACGACGACCGGGCGGTGCTGGTCGCCGCGCTTCCGGTGCTGCGCAGGCTCGCGGAGGGCCTGCACGAGGAGATGGAGAGGGCATGAGCGACGACGTGAGGACGACCATGATGCCGTCGGCACCGCCGGGTCCACCGGGTGACGCCGACGGTGACGCGGTTGTCTGCAGCGGGCTGCGCTATTCCTTCGGCCAGACCACGGCCGTCGACGGCCTCGACCTGTCGGTCGCCTCGGGCGAGGTGTTCGGGCTGCTCGGCCCGAACGGCGCAGGCAAGACCACCGCCATCCGCTGCGTGACGACGCTGCTGCCGGTTCCGCAGGGCATGGTGCGGGTCTTCGGCCGCGACGCGGCGACCGAGCGTATGGCGGTCCGCCGCCTGCTCGGCTACGTCCCCCAACAGCTCTCCGCGGACGCGAGCCTCACCGGGCGGGAGAACGTCGAGCTGTTCGCCCGCGTCTTCGACGTCCCCCGCCGCGAGCGCCGGGCCAGGGTCGCCCAGGCGCTGGAGGCGGTCGGCCTCGCCGACACCGCCGACCGGATGGCGGGGACGTACTCCGGGGGTATGGTGCGCCGCCTCGAACTCGCCCAGGCGCTGGTCAGCGCACCGCGCCTGCTGATGCTGGACGAGCCGACGATCGGGCTCGACCCCATCGCCCGCACCGGGGTGTGGGAGCACATCATGGCGGTGCGGGCCGTCACCGGGATGACGGTCCTGGTCACCACGCACTACATGGACGAGGCGGACCAGTACTGCGACCGGGTCGCGCTGATGCACCAGGGGCGCGTACGGGCGCTCGGCACGCCGGAACAGCTGAAGGCCGACCTGCTCGCCCGCCGCGACGACGGCTCCGCGCCGACGCTCGAGGACGTCTTCAGGGACGTCGCGGGCAGCGGCCTCGACGAGGAAGGGGGAGGGTTCCGCGATGTCCGCCGTACCCGCAGCACCGCCTCCCGCGTCGGCTGACGGCGTGGACACCACCGGCTTCGACCTGCTGCTGACCCCACCGCGCCCCCGCGTCGGGTGGCGCGTGCTGCCCGCCAGGGTCGTCGCGATGTGCGTCGTCGAGCTGCAGAAGCTGCGCCACGACCGCACCGAGCTGTACACCCGCGCGGTCCAGCCCGCCCTGTGGCTGCTGATCTTCGGTGAGACGTTCACCCGCATCAGGGCGATCCCGACCGGCGGCATCCCGTACCTGGACTACCTGGCGCCCGGGATCATCGCCCAGTCCGCGATGTTCATCGCCATCTTCTACGGCATCATGATCATCTGGGAGCGCGACTCCGGAGTCCTCACTAAGCTCCTGGTCACCCCGACCCCCCGCGCCGCGCTGGTCACCGGTAAGGCGTTCGCGGCCGGGGTCAAGGCGTTGATCCAGGCGGTCGTCGTGGTCGTCATCGCCGCTCTGCTCGGCGTCTCCATGACCTGGAACCCGCTGCGCCTGCTCGGCGTGGCCGCGGCGGTGGTCCTCGGTTCGGCGTTCTTCGCCTGCCTGTCGGTGACGATCGCCGGGATCGTCCTGACCCGCGACCGCCTGATGGGCATCGGCCAGGCCATCACCATGCCGCTCTTCTTCGGCTCGAACGCGCTCTACCCGGTCGACGTCATGCCCGGGTGGCTCCAGGCCGTCAGCGCGGTCAACCCCCTCAGCTACCAGGTCGACGCCCTGCGCGGGCTGCTGCTCGGCACGCCCTCCCACCTGCCGCTGGACTTCGCGGTCCTGCTCGTGGCCGCCGCGCTCGGCATCACGGCGGCGTCAAGCCTGCTGGGAAGGCTGGCGCGGTGACGGCGGGCTGGGTGGCGGAGGGCGGGGCGCCGCCGGTGCGGCCCGCGCCGTCCGGCTCCGCGCGGACGACGCGGGCCTGGGCGGCCAGGACATCGTCGCCACCGGTCGCGGCAGGCTCGGTACGGGTGCCGCCGGGCTGGGGCGGCAGCCACCCCTGTCCCGGCACGTAGTGGCGGACGACCCGGGCAGGCACCCCGGCGATCACGCTGTGGTCCGGGAACTCACCGCGGACGACCGCCCCGCCCGCGACCACGCACTGCCTGCCGATCCTGGTCCCGGGCAGGATGATCGCGCCGGTGCCGAGCCAGGAGCCCGAGCCGATGACCACGGGGTTGTTACGCGGCCACTGGCGGCCGATCGGCATCTCCGGGTCGTCGTAGACGTGGTTCTGGTCGGTGATGTACACGTACGGGCCGGTGAAGACGTGGTCGCCGATGTCGATCGACTGGTGCCCCACGATGTGGCTGCCCCTGCCGATCGAGCAGCTCCCGCCGATGCGCACGATCGAGTCGGGTCCCAGGTCGACGCCGGGGCCCATGCCCGCGGAGATCGACACCCGCTCGCCGACCAGGGTGTGGTCGCCGATCTCGATCCACGCCTCGCCGAAGATGGCCCCGACGGGGAACGCCAGGCAGGCCCCCTCGCCGAGACGGCGGAACCGGTAGCCGGCGGGGCTGGCGGCGCTCACCGCGCCCGCGGCGCGAACCGCGGCCCAGGCACGGTGTACGAGGCCGCCCACGGCGCGCCGTACCACACCACGAAGTGACATAGCGGCCCAAGTTACCGCCTGGTCATATCGCGGCGAAATGCGGGTCAGGGGATGTACGGGCCGATCGCGGTAACCGTTTGATATTCTGAGAGCCCGTGGACATGTAGGCCGTCAGCAGGGCGCGCCGACTGATCTATGACGACCACGGGAGACTTCTTGCGCAGCGCCGCACACACCAAGCATCTGTTCGTCACCGGCGGCGTCGCCTCCAGTCTCGGCAAGGGACTGACGGCCTCCAGCCTCGGGCGCCTTCTGAAACTGCGGGGCCTGCGGGTCACCATGCAGAAACTCGACCCCTACCTCAACGTGGACCCCGGGACGATGAACCCGTTCCAGCACGGTGAGGTCTTCGTCACCGACGACGGGGCCGAGACCGACCTCGACGTCGGCCACTACGAGCGCTTCCTCGACACCGAGCTGCACGGCTCGGCGAACGTGACCACGGGCCAGGTCTACTCCAACGTCATCGCCAAGGAGCGCCGCGGCGAGTATCTCGGTGACACCGTGCAGGTCATCCCGCACATCACCAACGAGATCAAGGACCGTATCCGTTCCATGGCGGGCCCCGACGTGGACGTGGTCATCACCGAGGTCGGCGGCACCGTCGGCGACATCGAGTCGCTGCCCTTCCTTGAGGCCGTGCGCCAGGTCCGTCATGAGGTCGGCCGTGACAACGTCTTCTTCCTGCACGTCTCGCTGCTGCCGTACATCGGGCCGAGCGGCGAGCTGAAGACCAAGCCGACGCAGCACTCGGTCGCCGCGCTGCGCAGCATCGGCATCCAGCCGGACGCGATCGTGTGCCGTTCCGACCGGCCGATCACCAACTCGCTCAAGCGCAAGATCAGCCTCATGTGCGACGTCGACGAGGACGCGGTCGTCTCCGCCATCGACGCGGCGAGCATCTACGACATCCCCAAGGTGCTGCACTCGGAGGGCCTGGACGCCTATGTGGTGCGCCGCCTCGGACTGCCCTTCCGTGACGTGGACTGGAAGGAGTGGGAGCAGCTCCTGCGCCGGGTGCACCGCCCGGCGAAGGAGGTCACGATCGCTCTCGTCGGCAAGTACATCGACCTGCCGGACGCCTACCTCTCGGTCACCGAGGCGCTGCGCGCGGGCGGCTTCGCCAACGACGCCCGCGTCAACATCCGCTGGGTGAAGAGCGACGACTGCGAGACCCAGGAGGGCGCCGCCCGCGAGCTGGACGGCGTCGACGGCGTGCTCATCCCCGGCGGCTTCGGCGTGCGCGGCATCGAGGGCAAGCTGGGCGCCATCCGGCACGCACGTGAAGCCAAGGTCCCGCTGCTCGGCATCTGCCTGGGCATGCAGTGCATGGTCATCGAGGCCGCCCGCAACCTGGCGGACATCGAGGACGCGGGCAGCACCGAGTTCGACCCGGAGACCACGCACCCGGTCATCTCCACCATGGCAGACCAGGAGGACGTCGTCTCCGGCGAGCGTGACATGGGCGGCACCATGCGCCTCGGCCTGTACCCCGCCAAGCTCGCGGAGGGCTCCCTCGCCCGCCAGCTGTACGGCATGGCGAAGGTGGACGAGCGCCACCGCCACCGCTACGAGGTCAACAACTCCTACCGCGACCAGCTCGAGAAGATCGGCATGGTCTTCTCAGGCCTGTCGCCGGACGGCCGTCTCGTGGAGTACGCAGAGCTGCCCGCCGACGTCCACCCCTTCTTCATCGGCACCCAGGCGCACCCCGAGTTCCGCTCCCGCCCGACCCGCTCGCACCCGCTGTTCAAGGGCCTGATCGGGGCGTCCCTGACCTACGCCGACGTCCGCGGCACCGCGGCCAAGGCGGGCCGGGGAAAGTGAGCGACCCTGTGAACAGCCCTGTGAACAGCCCTGCGAACGACTCTGTGAGCCTCCCCGTGGGCGACCCGGCGTCCGGGCCCGTGCCCGACGTCGTCGACGTCCCCGAGGAGTGGAAGGTCGTCTCCTCGACCAGGCACTTCAGCGGGCGCGTGATCACCGTGGTGACCGACGCCGTCCTCATGCCGGGCGAAGAGGTCGTCAACCGCGACTACGCGCTCCACCCCGGCTCCGTCGCGGTGCTCGCGCTCGACGACCAGGACCGGGTGCTGATGCTCAGGCAGTACCGCCACGCCGTCCGGCGCCTGCTCTGGGAGCTGCCCGCCGGTCTGCGGGACGTCGAGGATGAGCCGCTCCAGGTCGCGGCCGCCCGGGAGCTGGCCGAGGAGGCGGGCTACCGGGCGGAGACCTGGCACACCCTGGTCGATGCCTTCACCTCGCCGGGAATGACCGACGAGCGGACCCGGATCTTTCTCGCCAGGGACCTCACCCTCATCCCCGAGCACGAGCTGGACTTCGTCAGGCGACACGAGGAGTCCGACATGCCGGTGGTCTGGATTCCCCTGTCCGACGCGGTTCGGCGTGCCCTGGAGGGAATGATCCACAATTCCCAAGCCGTGGCCGGTATTCTCGCCGCATACGCCGCTTCGGCGGATGCTTTCGCCTCGCTGCGGCCCGCCGACGCACCGGAGGCATGACAGGAGGAGACCCTGAGCGAGACGGAGGCCGTCCTCTCCAGCTACCTCGCCCATCTGGCGGTGGAGCGGGGCCTGGCCGCCAACACCCTGGCCTCCTACCGCCGTGACCTCCTGCGGTATCTGGAGTACCTCAAGGACCGTGGCCGCGTCACCTTCGGCGAGGTCGGCGAGGCCGACATCGCCGCCTTTCTCACCGCGCTGAGGGAGGGCGACGAGGAGCATCAGGCCCTCGTCGCCAGCTCGGCGGCGCGCGCCGTCTCCTCGGTGCGAGGTCTGCACCGCTTCGCTCTGCGCGAGGGCGTTTGCGACCACGACCCCACCCGCCGGGTACGGCCGCCGCGCCAGCTCAGGCGGCTGCCCAAGGCGATCAGTGTGGACGATGTGGAACGGTTGATCGCCGCATCAGGTCCTGAGGGCTCGCCGCTCACGATGCGCAACCGAGCATTGCTCGAACTGCTGTACGGCACGGGCGCCCGCATCTCGGAGGCTGTGGGGCTCGCGGTCGAGGACGTCGACCTGAGCCCGAGAAAACAGCAGGTGAGACTGCGCGGCAAGGGCGGCCGTGGCCGCCTGGTGCCGCTGGGCCGCTTCGCCGGGGAGGCGCTGGGGGCCTACCTCACCGGCGCCCGTCCCGGCATCGCCGCCCAGGGGAGGGGAAGCTCGGGACTGTTCCTCAACGCCAGGGGCGGGCGGCTCACCCGCCAGGGGGCCTGGGAGGTTCTCCAGGCGGCGGCTGAGCGAGGGGGACTGGCGGGAATCTCACCGCATATCTTGCGACATTCGTTCGCAACACACCTCCTGGATGGGGGTGCGGACGTTAGGGTGGTTCAGGAATTACTCGGCCACGCCTCGGTGACCACCACCCAGGTGTATACCCTGGTCACGGTCGACAAGCTTCGTGAGGTCTATGCCGCCGCGCATCCGCGTGCGAGGCATTGACCTTCGCTGTGTCCGGGCGTGCCGCCTTGCCGCATACGTGTTGACGCCATAGTGTCCGTCCGGACGGTCCGGTTCGAGGCCGTCAGGGAGGTTCGACTGGTGACTGTGACCACCGACGGTTCTGTCCGGGGAACGACCCCCGGAAACCCCGAGAATCCCTGGGGGGACACCAAGACCGCCGGGACCCCTCGCAGCGGGGGAGTCCTCGGCCCGACCGGGCGACCTCGTCCGGTGTTCCCCGATCCGCCCCCTCGCACCGTGCACGGACCGGCGCGTGTGGTGGCCATGGTCAACCAGAAGGGTGGCGTCGGCAAGACGACCACCACCATCAACCTGGGCGCGGCACTGGCGGAGGCCGGGCTGCGAGTGCTGCTGGTCGACTTCGACCCGCAGGGCGCCCTCTCCGTCGGCCTCGGCATCAACCCCCACCAGCTCGACCTGACGGTCTACAACCTCCTGATGGAGCGGCAGATCACTGCCAGGGACGTGCTGATGGAGACCGGCGTCGAGGGCATGGACCTGCTGCCCAGCAACATCGACCTGTCGGCGGCCGAGGTCCAGCTCGTCACAGAGGTCGCCCGTGAGCAGGTGCTCGGCCGGGTGATCAAGCCTCTCCTGCCCGAGTACGACGTCTGCCTGATCGACTGCCAGCCCTCCCTGGGCCTGCTCACGATCAACGCGCTGGCCTGCGCGCACGGCGTCATGGTGCCGCTGGAGTGCGAGTTCTTCGCGTTGCGCGGTGTCGCGCTGCTGATGGACACCATCATCAAGGTCCAGCAGCGCATCAACGAGGACCTGGTCATCGAGGGCCTGCTGGCCACCATGTACGACGCGCGCACCCTGCACGGCCGCGAGGTGCTCGCCCGGGTGGTCGAGGCGTTCGACGAAAAGGTGTACCACACAGTGATCAACCGGACGGTCCGCTTCCCTGACGCCACCGTGGCCGGGGAGCCCATCACCAGCTTTGACTCCTCCTCGCTCGGTGCCAGCGCCTACCGTGAGCTGGCCCGCGAGGTCCTGGCCAGGTGGAACGCCCAGCAACCGTGATTCGTTAGCCGTGACCAGGGTCCCGGGTGCGGGACAATGGCCGGATGACCGAGCAGCCGCAGACGGCCGACGACACCTTCAGAGTGCATCTGGAGGTCTTCGAGGGCCCCTTCGACCTGCTGCTCGGTCTGATCTCCAAGCACAAACTGGACATCACCGAGGTCTCGCTCAGCCAGGTCACCGACGAGTTCATCGCCTACATCCGGGCCAGGGGCCCGGAGTGGGACCTCGACCAGACGAGCCACTTCCTGCTCGTCGCGGCGACCCTGCTCGACCTCAAGGCGGCCAGGCTGCTGCCCTCTGGCGAGGTCGACGACGAGGAGGACCTCGCCCTCCTCGAAGCCCGTGACCTGCTGTTCGCCCGCCTCCTGCAGTACCGGGCCTACAAGGAGGTCGTGAAGGTCTTCTCCGGGCGGATGGCGGAGGAGGCCCTACGCTTCCCCAGGATCGTGCCGATGGAGGCCCAGTTCGCCAACCTCCTGCCGACGCTGGTTCTGGGCATCGGCCCGGAACGCCTCGCGGAGCTGGCCCGGCGCGCATTCGCGCCCAAGACCCCTCCCTCGGTCTCCGTCGCCCACATCTACCAACCACTCGCCAATGTCCGCGACCAGGCGGCTATCCTGGTTCAGCGGCTGCGGCGGATGCGCCGGGCGACCTTCCGAGCCCTCACCTCCGACTGCGCGGGCACCTTCGAGGTCGTCGCGCGCTTCCTGGCCGTCCTTGAGCTCTACCGGGAGGCGGCCGTCTCCTTCGAGCAGTTGGAGCCCCTCGGGGAGCTGCACGTGACCTGGACCGGCAGCGACGACGGTGATGTCACCGTCGCCGACGACTACGACGAGAGCACGGGGAAAGAGTCTTCCGATGACTGACGCGGTAACCGAGCCCGGCCTCCGCGCAGGCCTCGAGGCGATCCTGCTCGTGGTCGACGAGCCGGTCACCGAGACGACTCTCGCCCAGGTGCTGGAACGGCCAACGCACGAGGTGTCCGGCGCGCTCCGCGAGCTGTCGGCGGAATACACCGGCGCGGGCCGGGGTTTTGACCTCAGAGAGGTCGCGGGCGGCTGGCGGTTCTACACGCGGGCCGAATGCGCGGCCCTCGTCGAACGGTTCGTCCGTGACGGCCAGCAGGCGCGGCTCACCCAGGCCGCGCTTGAGACCCTGGCCGTGGTCGCCTACCGGCAGCCGGTCAGCCGGGCCAGGGTGGCGGCCATCCGAGGCGTCAACAGCGACGGTGTCATGCGCACGCTGGTGGCGAGGGGGCTGGTCGAGGAGGCCGGCACCGACCCGGAGAGCCAGGCGTTGCTCTACCGGACAAGTTCGTATTTCCTTGAGCGAATGGGCCTACGGGATCTCGAAGAGCTTCCCGAACTGGCACCGTTCCTGCCCGACGACGTGGAAAACCTAGAGGAGCAGAAGTAGTGAACAGCAGGCGTAGCACCCCGTCCGGTGATGGACGCGGTCGAGGCCGTGGCGGCGCCCCGCGCGGTGGCACCTCTCGTGGAGGCGGCAACTCCAAAGGCGGATCCCGGGGCGGGTCGCAGGGCGGTTTCCGCTCCGACGCCCCCCGTAGGGACGACCGCGGCGGTTTCCGCGCGGAGCGTGACGGCTCGCGTGGCCAGTCGGGCGGGTCGCAGGGTGGTTTCCGCTCTGAGGCTCCCCGTAGGGATGAGCGCGGCGGCTTCGGCGCCGACCGAGGCGGCTCGCGTGGCCGGTTCGGCGGGTCCGGTGGTGGTTCGCAGGGTGGTTTCCGCTCTGATGGGCCGCGTCGTGATGATCGTGGTGGTTTCCGGTCCGAGGGGCCGCGCAGGGACGACCGCGATGGTTTCCGGCCCAGGGACGACCGTGGTGGTTTCCGGTCCGACGCATCGCGCGGGGACGACCGCGGCGGTTTCCGTTCCGAGGCTCCTCGTCGTGACGAGCGTGGTGGTTCCCGCTCCGAGGCTCCTCGTCGTGACGACCGCGGCGGCTTCGGCGCCGACCGAGGCGGCTCGCGCGGCCGGTCCGGCGCCGAGCGCGGCCGGGGCGAGACGCGGAGCGGCGGCTCCCGCGGACGGTTCGGCAGGACCGGCAGGCACGACGAGGTCCAGACGATCGGCGGCAAGCGGGCGGGCTCGTACGGCGAGCGCCGCACCACACCCGCACCTGCACGCGGGCCCGCGGCGAAGGCCGAGCTCAGGCCGGGAGCCATCGAGAACGACCGTTTCAAGACCGCCCGCCAGCCCCGGCGCGACTCCGACTTCTACGACAACGACTACACCGACGAGCGCGACACCACCGAGGTTCCCGGCGGTGTCCGGCTGCAGAAGGTCCTCGCTCAGGCGGGCGTGGCCAGCCGCAGGGCCTGCGAGGAGATGATCGGCGCCGGCAGGGTGACGGTCGACGGCCAGGTGGTCCGCCGCTTCGGCGCCAGGGTCGACCCCGCCAAGCAGGTCATCCATGTCGACGGCAAGCGCCTGCCCACGATGCCCGACCTGGTCTACCTCGCCATCAACAAGCCCATCGGCGTCGTCAGCACCATGTCCGACCCCGAAGGTCGTCCGTCGCTGGCCGACTACGTGGCCGACCGCACCGAGCGGCTGTTCCACGTCGGCCGCCTGGACACCGAGACCGAGGGTCTCATCCTGCTCACCAATGACGGCGAGCTGGCCAACCGGCTCACCCACCCGAGCTACGGCGTGCAGAAGAAGTACTGGGCGAAGGTCCCCGGGAAGATCGAGCGCGACCTGGCCCGCCGCCTGAAGAAGGGCATCGAGCTCGAGGACGGCATCGCCAAGGCCGACTCCTTCGCCCTCGTCCAGGAGCACGGGCAGCAGGCCCTGGTGGAGATCGTCCTGCATGAGGGACGCAAGCACATCGTCCGCCGCATGCTGGAGGAGGTCGGGCACCCGGTCATCGACCTGGCCCGCATCGAGTTCGGCCCGGTCAAGCTCGGCCGCCTCAAGCCGGGGACGGTCCGCGCGCTGACGCTCAAGGAAGTCGGCGAGCTCTACGCCGCCGTCGGCCTGTAATCTTCCTGAACACACACGTTCAGGACACGCCGGGCCGCCTCATGGCGGCCCGGCGTGAACGACAACGGAGGAACGACGATGGTGCGGGCGATCCGCGGTGCGATCCAGGTCGAAGGGAACGACAGGGACGCGATCCTGGCCGGGGTGACCGAGCTGGTCACCGAGGTGATGGGGCGCAACAGGCTCACCACCGACGACGTGATCAGTGTGATCTTCACCGCCACGCCCGACCTGACCGCGGAGTTCCCCGCCCTGGCCGCCCGCAAGCTCGGCTTCCACGACGTCCCGCTGATCTGCGCGTCCGAGATCGACGTCCCGGGTGCGCTGCCCCACGTCGTACGGCTGATGGCGCACGTGGAGACCGACCGGCCGCGCCAGGAGATCCAGCACGTCTACCTGCGTGGCGCGGCGGCACTGCGCGTGGACATCGCCCAGTGAGCCCGTCACGCGTCACCACGTCAGAGGAGCGCGTGTGAGTGGCCTTGAGAGTGTTCTCGTCGTCGGCACGGGCCTGATCGGCACCTCGGTCGCCCTGGCCCTGCGTGAGCACGGCGTCACCGTCTACCTGGCCGACCGCGACGCGGGAGCCGTACGGCTGGCGCGGGAGCTCGGCGCGGGCATCGAGTGGCGCGGGGACCGCCAGGTGGACCTCGCGGTCATCGCGGTCCCGCCGCACCTGGTCGCCGACCAGATCGCCCGTCTCCAGCGGGAGGGGGCGGCCCGGTTCTACACCGACGTGGCCAGCGTCAAGCGGCTCCCGATCGGGCAGGCCTCCGCCCTGGGCTGCGACCTGACCACCTACATCGCGGGGCACCCTCTCGCGGGCAGGGAGCGCTCCGGCCCCGCCGCGGCCAGGGCCGACCTGTTCCTGGGCAGGCCGTGGGCGCTGTGCCCGACGGAGGAGACCTCGCCAGAGGCCGTCGAGATCCTGCTTGGCCTGATCAAGCTTTGCGGCGGCGAGGCCGTCGAGGTCGACGCGGCCGAGCACGACAGAGCCGTCGCGATCGTCTCGCACGCCCCGCACGTCGCCGCCTCCGCGGTGGCCGCCCGGCTCGCGGAGGCCTCGGCGACCGCGCTCGGCCTGGCCGGCCAGGGGGTCCGCGACGTCACGCGCATCGCGGCCGGGGATCCCGGGCTGTGGACCGGGATTCTGTCGGGCAACGCGCTGCCGGTCGCCGACGTGCTGGAGGCGGTCGCGGCCGACCTGGCCGCCGCCGCGGCCTCGCTGCGCGCCTACGCCGACCCGGACGCCATGAACGACGTCACCGACCTGCTGCGCCGAGGTGTCGCGGGCACAGCCATGATCCCCGGCAAGCACGGTGGGCCGGCGCGCGCCTACGCGACCGTCCAGGTCATCATCGGCGACCGTCCCGGCGAGCTGGCCAGGCTGTTCCAGGTGGCCGAGGCGGCCGGAGTCAACATCGAGGACGTCCGTCTCGAGCACGCCCCCGGCCTGCCGCTCGGCGCCGCCGACCTGCTGGTCCAGCCGGAGGCCGTGCCCGTGCTCTCCGAGGCGCTGCGGCAACCGGGAAAAGCATGGTGGGCGCATCCTGGTCATGACTGTCTGACTGCCGAGCATGGCGACATCTACCGGA